>CAHJWT010000001.1 GCA_903643075.1 Sphingomonadaceae bacterium
CAGGATCTCTACGGCGAGCATGTCTTCCCGCTCCAGGTGGCGGTGCTCCTCGACCCGCCCGGCGAGGCGTTCACCGGCGGCGAGTTCGTCCTCACCGAGCAGCGGCCGCGAATGCAGTCACGCGTGTCGGTCGTGCCGCTGAGACAGGGTGACGCCGTCGTCTTCGCGGTCAATCACCGGCCGGTCGCGGGCAGCCGCGGCGACTACCGCGTCGTCCATCGGCATGGCGTCAGCCCGGTCCGCTCGGGCCGGCGGCATACCCTCGGCATCATCTTTCACGACGCCGCTTGAGGTCGCTGGGGCGGCAATGTGCATGGCGCGGCCTACCCGATCGGGCAGGTGCGCGCGGCTATCCGCCCACCCTATCTCCACGCCCCAGGAGATAGCCGATGACCACGTTTGCCGACCTGTCGAATAGCCCAGCCGACCTCGTCGCTACCGACCACTGACGATTGCGCCTCGTCGCGAGGACGCCCACCTTGCCGAGCGCGTCACGGCGCTGCTCGGCAAGGTTGGGGGCATCCTGCTCGTCGGCGACGGCGAGCCGGCCGACGTCGTTCTCGGCCCGGCCGACGTCGAGCAGGAAGCCGACATGGCTGAGTCAGCCCCCGCTCGCCCGGGTGGAACAGGGCACCGGTCGTCGCCGACGATGACCTCGCCGCGATCGCGCCTTTCCCGGCCCCGACGACCATCCCCGCGCCGGGGCGGGCGCGTCAACCATGCTGACGCCGCGCGAGTGCGTCGTCATCCTCGCCGAAGGTTTGTCGAACAAGGCGATTGCGCTCCGGGAGGATGATACCGCCCGACACGCCTGCGCTGCCGGTGTGACGTCGAGGGTGGCAAACGCCAGATACGCGAAGTCGGAGCAGACCTTCGTCTGCCCCGACAACGGTGGTCGAACGGGCGCGTCAGCGCGAGGCGAACTGCGCGGGCGGGGCGGGGACATGCGCCATGGCACCGGAGACGGCGTCACGGAAGCAGCGGATAGCGTCGGCGCGCGACCCTAGGTCCTGACGCTCGCTGCTGTTGCACAGACGGCGGGCGGTGGTGACGATCCGGTTCTTCAGCGTCGCCTGGCCGGCGGCGGTGTTCAGGCTGAGATCGCCGTAGAAGACCTTGGCGGTCGGGGCGGTCTGTGCCTGCGCCGACGTCGCGGCGATGGCGGTCAGAGCGAAAGCGGTGGCGAGGAGGATCTTCATGGCGGTGCTTCCCTGGTTGGTCGGTGCCGGACCATCCGGTGCGCCGATGACCCTATCTAGAAGCAGCCCCGATCGACGGCTGTGACGTCCGTCACACGATTTAAGGATGACGAGCGACGGGAAGTGCGTTCGCTCCGGTAGGTCTGCACCGGCGATGTTTCAGCAAAGGCAAGCGTGCCCGCAGTGGCGAGAGTGCGCTTATGCTGGAAGTCAACCCCGTCGTATAGTAAACGCCGCGGCATGTATCAGCAACTCGCCTCTGCGATCGCGGCGCCGGCATTAGCCAGCGATCGGCGCCAGGTGTCGGTGCTGTTCGCGGACATGGTCGGTTTCACCGAGGCGGTCGAGCAGATCGGCGAAGAACAGGCGCTGAAGCTGGTGCGCATGATCTATGATCGGCTGAGCGCCGCCGTCGAGGCCCATGGCGGCTCGCCGCGCGGCTTCGCCGGCGACGGCATCATCGCTCTTTTCGGCGTCCCCGATGCGCAGGAGGACGCCGCCTTGCGCGCCTGTCGCGCCGCGGAGTTGATTCGGGCAACCTTCGCGGCGGCCGGCGACGCCTTCGTTGCGGCGTTCGGCATCCGCCCGACGATGCGGGTGGGCATCTGCTCCGGCATCGTCGTCATGGCCGCGGTGGAGGGCGACGGCTCGGCACCGACGGCGGTGGGCGACACCGTCAATGTCGCCTCGCGGCTGCAGGCCCTGGCGCCACCGGGCGGCTGCCTGATCTGCGACCGCACGCGGCGGCTGGTCGAATGGCTCGTCGAGACGAGCTTCGACGGCGAGCACGCGATCAAGGGCAAGGCCAGGCCGCAGAAGCTGTGGCGGCTGCAGGCCGTTCGCGAGGGCGCGCGTCGTTTCGATGCGTCGCGGCAGCGCGGGCTGACGCCTTATGTCGGACGCGAGGCGGAGCTGACGGCGCTCCGCGAGGCCGTCGACCGCGCCCACGGCGACCTCCAGGTGATCGATGTCGTCGCTGAAGCCGGGCTGGGCAAGACGCGCCTGATCTTCGAGTTCCTCGAGGGCCTGAAAGGCGGCGGTGCCGTCGTTCTCATCGGCAACTGCGCCGCCGACGGGCGCAAGACACCCTATCTGCCGTTCATCGAGGTCATCCGCGCCGCCTTCCGCCTCGACGCCGACCTCGAGGCGGACGTGGTCAAGCGGCGGATCGAGGTCGGACTGGCCGGCTTCGACCTGCTGACGGACGAGAATGTCGGGTTGCTGCTCAACCTGCTCGGCATGGCACCGCCACGCGGATCGTTGACCGGACTCGACAGCGTGCTCATCGGTCTGCGCACCCGCGATCTTCTGCCGGCACTGTTACAGGCGCGGTCGAGGCGCGGGCTGGTCGTTCTACTGATCGAGGATGGCCACTGGATCGATCCGGCTTCGGAGGGTCTGCTCAAGGCACTGGTCAAGACGATCATTCCGCCGAACCTGCTCATTCTCCACACCCGCCGACCGGAATATGCCCCGCCGTGGCTCGACAGCGGTCCTTGCCGCACGCTGGCGTTGAAGCCGCTCGACCCCGCCGAGGTGAAGCAACTTGCGGAAACGCGGCTCGGCAGCCAACTCCCCGATGCTCTGCTTCGCCAGGTCACCGAGCGCGCGGGGGGCAACCCGCTGTTCGGCGAGGAGATCCTGCGCTTTCTGATCGAACAGGGGAGATTGCGAGTGGGTACGGACCAGGTCGAGTTCAACGCCGGGTCGGGTGACGACGATCTTCCCGATAGCATTCAGCTGCTTCTGGCCGCCCGTATGGACGGTCTGGCAAGCGAGGACCGCCGCGTGCTGCAGGCGGCGGCAGCGATCGGCCGCCGTTTCGACCTCGCGCTGCTGGAGTTGCTCGGCGGGTGGGAGAGCGACCTCGACAACATGCTCCACCGGCTGGAAGCGCAGGACTTCATCGCCCGCGAGGGCGAGTCGACCAATTACGTCTTCAAGCACATCCTGGTCCGCGACGTTGTGTACCAGAGCCTGCTGACCGAGCAGCGCGCCGCGCTCCACCTGCGCATCGCCGAAACGCTTGAGGCCCGCAATGCCGGGCGGGTCGCCGAGGTCGTCGAGTCGCTCGCCTATCACTACGGATTGTCCGACCGGCGCGACCGCGCCTTCACCTACCTGACCATGGCCGGCGCGCGCAGCGTCAGCGTCTTCTCGCTCGATGCCGCCGACCGCTACTTCGCCGCCGCGCTCAAGCTCTACGAAAGCGATCCGCACTGTGCGAGCGACGATGGCTTCGGCACGCTCGCCGCCCGCTATGCCCAGTGCTGCAACATCGGTCTGCGCCTGAAGACGTTCGCCCATCTTTCCACCTCGGCGCTGCGGGTGTTCGCGCGCCTTGGCGACAGTGCCGACCACGTTTCCTTCCTGCATCATTATGTCTTCAGCCTGATCTGGGGCGGCCGTTACCGCGACGCGCTTCGCGTGCAGCAGGATCTGACGGCGATGGCGCGCCGGCGCGGCGATCCCTGCTCGATCGCCTTCGCTGCCGTCAGCGAGCTCGCGGTCTCGACCTACTGCGCGGCAAAGCCCGTGGCCGAGTTCCAGGCACGGCAGCGCGAGGCGGAGGCGGCGCTGGCGAGCATCGACGACGCCAACCTGACCAACCTCTATTATTCGATCTCGGCCTACGACGAACTGTGTCGGGGCCGGATCGCCGAGGCCCGCGCGTCGGTCGAGCGGCTTGTCGCCTTCGCCACTTCGATCAACGATCCGCGCGGCCTCGGCTACGGACTTGCCATGGAGGCGCTGATCGCGATGCAGGCCGACGAGTTCGGCCAGGCGCTGACGCTGGCGGAGCGCGCTCGCGACATCGCGCGGGCGGAGTTCGAGAAGGTCCTCGCCACGACCGCGAGGATTTCCGTGCTCGTGCCGCTGGGCCGCCTAGAAGCGGAGCGGGACGTGCGGTCATGGATCGGCCTGTGCAACGACAACGACTGGAAGCTGTTCACCGTCGGTCCCGAGTGCTGGCTGGGCGTCGCGCAGGCAATGAACGGCCGGGTGGGCGACGGGCTGCGCACGCTCGAGGCCGCGATCGCCAGCCGTGACCGCGAAGGCTTCCTGCCGGCGGCGGACTGGTCGCGCCTGTACCTGTGCGAGGTCTACCTCGCCGTCCTGTCGGCGCGCGCGAGCGGCTCGCCCCGGCCGCCCCTCCGCGACCTGCCGCTGCTGATCGGCATCCGGCTGTTCGGTGCCCGCCGGATCAAGGCGCTGGTGGCGCGGGTGCGTGCCAACCCGCAGTTCGCCGTCGATGGACAATATTTCGGCCGGACCGCCCTGATCCTGGGATCGCTCTACAAGCTGCGGAAGCGGCGACGGCTCGCCGCCCGTCACCTCGACGAGGCGCGCCGCGTCTTCCAGGCGACCGGTCCCTCGGCGCTGCTGACGCGGATCGAGACCGCCCTCGCCGAAGTCAGCTGACGGGCGGCAGCTTCAGCACCGGTGCGCTCTTAGCCCGGCAGCGCCGCGAGATAGTCGATCGCCGCGAGGCTCGGCAGGAAGGTGTACGAACCGCCTCGCGTCGTCACGAAGCGGGGAAACCCACGCAGGTGATGGTACAAGCCATCGGCCAGACGCAGGTCGAATACGCTCATTTCCGGTGTATTCGTGCCGATCAGGGGATCGTTGATCCCGGTCACGTCGGGATTGCTCAGCCCGAGGTTGAGCCAATCGGACATCACCGCCTCGTATTGCGCGCCGAGGCTGGCGCAAAGGAAGTTGCCGAGCAGCCCGCGTTCCCGGTCGTCGGGCTGCGCGGCGTCGAAATCGGGGCCGTAGGGCGTGCCGCGACGAACCAGCTGCCGCGCATAGTTGGCGTTACGCTGGACGATCATGCCATCGCGCGGGTTGACGCGCCGGATATGGGCCCCCGCCGGACACGTCGTCGCGCCGCGATAGTCGAAGTCGTTGAACGCCTTCCGCGATCCCGCCGGCAGCGGATGGAACGGCGATACGGCGACCGGGGTGCCGTTCCGCCACCGCCCGCACATCTGTGCCGCCACGGCTTCGCGCAGGGCACCGAGCCGGTCGATCGGCCGGTCGAACGAAGCCTCGGCGTCGACCGGGAGCAGCGGCGGCCCTCCCGCCTGTTCGAGCCGCAGCAACGCCTCGCCGGCATCGTCGAGGTAGGCCTCGAACGCGGACACGTCCTGCGCCATGACGCGGAAGGCGTTGAACGCCCCGTCGCGGCCCAGCTCGTCGCTCAGCGGCACCCGGAAGAAGACGCCCTCGAGCTGCGTCGGGTAGCCGAGCAGGACGGTTCCGAGCGGCTGGAGCGGCCGGGTCGAACTGCTCCCAGCGTGGCCGTCGACGGCGAAGCGCGGCTGAGCGATGCTGTCGGCATAGCCGAAGAACACGCGCCTGGCCGGGAGGTTATCCCCGTCGCGGTCGCTGCCCAGCACGTCGCGTTCGGTGCGGGCGCGGCCGTCGCGGACGCCGAGCACATCGAAGGCGCGGCTCGCCGCCGCTTGCATCGCGTCGAGTGTCCCGGGGCTGTTCGCATAGCCGGTGGCGACGAGATGGATGCGGTCCGGCCGGTCGAACGGGGCCGGCCAATTCGCCGGTGCGCTGTCGCCGATGTCGCCGAGCTTGACCGCGCGCTCGGCCATGCCCTCGACGAACTCGCGCGGGAAGGTCGCCAGCATCGCCTCCGCTACCCCCAGCGCGCGCAGCCCCGCGTGCGTGAGCCCGATGTTGAAGCAGGCCGGAGGGTCCGCTGCGCCCCAGTGCGGGGCGCGCGTGATGGCCGGCACGTCGACCGAACCCCCCCTGCTCGCCGCGGCGAGGAAACGTCGGGCGGCGGCGGGGTCGGCCACCGCGAGCATCATATGGCGGACATGGCGCAGACCGCCGCGGTAGCCGCGCAGGATGTTGCCCTGCACGTTGTCGAGGCGGACCTCGCTCACCAGCCGATCCCCAGCCGCTGGCGGATCTGCGCCGCCGAGAACCCCGCATAGCCGCGAAAGCCGCTGCCGAGGGAGACGTTGCGGTTGGCCCGCAGCTGCAGGATCACGGCACGCGGCAGGGCCGTCAGCGGCCGCGGGGAGCCATCGGCCGACGGTCGCCTCGCCGCGGCCTGCAGCGCGAACAGGTCGGTGGCGAAGTCGGGCAGCTGGAAGACGTCACGCGCATGGACCCAGGCGACGAACTTCTCGACGTTGCGCCGCGTCGGCACGACGTCGTCCGCATCCTCGATGAACTGCAGCACCGCGTCGAAGACATTGCCGATCGAGACGATGAAATCGCGCACGTAACTGTCGAAGTCGCCGTCGTAGACCGACATCATGCACAGATTGTTGTCGACGATGACGAAACGCGCGAAGTGGATCGTCCCGACATTGTCGAGCCCGGTATAGAGCGCGTCGAGATTCTGGCCGATGGCCACCGCGACCCGCGCCCGCCCGATCGGCGTCTTCTCCTTCAACGGCATGATGAGGTTCATCATGCGTTGCAGTCCGTCGCCGGGCGCGGTGGCCGGCCGCGGACCGCCAGGCAGCCGGGGCGTCGGCTCGCGCCACGCCCATAAGGGCACCACGAGATGATTGCTGATAAACTTGAACCAGCCCCGGGTCGGCAGGCTGTCGACGAAGCGGTCGAGCCATCCGCCGTCGGCCATCGGCTCAGCCCCCGGCAAACGGACAGGGCGCGACACCGCGCCGCTGCTGGGAAAGATCGTATACATCGCCGCGGGCCCGGAGGATCGGGTCGTCCGACAGCTCGATGCCCGGCGCGACGCGACACGGATTGAAGCTCAGCCGTTCGCACCCCGTCAGCTGGTCCTCGGCGACCCGGTCGACGGTCAGCGTGCCCATGAACACCCGGCGCCGCTGTACCGGCGACGCCTTGGTGGCATCCTCCAGCCTGTCGCCCACCTCGCCGAGGGTGAGCATCAGCGTGAAGCTCGCCGGACCGGCCGTCAGCCGCGTCCGTAGCTCATCGGCCAAGAACAGATTCTCCGGGGGGAGAGCCGGGTCCGTGTTGAGGACACCGAGCGTCGGCTGCCAGACGAAGCAACCGCAGCGGCGAACGCCGTCGGCGGAGGTGAGGATAAACGTATGGACCGCGTGATAGGCCGCCCGAACGAAGCTGACCGGTGTGCCGATCGTGGCGTCCTGGAAGACGGCCAGCTGGGCGAAATCATGGGCGTTGGCGAAGGCCTGGGCACCGGGGTCGGGGCTGACCGTCTCGCCGGGATAGGGGTCGCGCCGCGGCGGCTCGAGGTTCAACAGCGTGACGAACTTGCGCCACGGTGACTGGCGGACATAGGGCTGCGGGCGCGCCGCCACGGCGAAGTCGAGAAAGGTCTCGACCGACGGGGCGAAGAACTCCGGGAGCGTCATGGCCAGCAGATCGGATGCCGCCTCCTCGCCGTTGTCGCCGGTGCCGAGATGGAAGCGGACGGCCAGGCCGCGCAGGTCCGACCAACCGTCGTGCTGCACGCCGCACCCCGAGCCGTTCGAGAAGCGCAGGGTGACCGGGACCGTGCCGCCGGTCCGGAACTGCGCGGCGGCGCAATAATTGGCAGCGATATCGGAAGCCGCGAAGGTGCCCGACGCGCCGACGCCGAACGTGTGCACGGGACGGAGGCGCGCATCGGCGGGCGGACCGTCGGAACGACCCAGCGAGTCCAACAGTCGCCTTGCCGTCGACCAACCGTCCACGCCACCCCCTTGTGCTCGCGCCGCCGACGGCGACCCCGGCCGCCGTCCCGCATGGGCCTGTCTTTATCATTGAAGACCCGACCGAGTATACCAAGATGTTAACTTGCGGGTATCTGTCGCCGAGAGCCGCATGACTTCGCGACGTGCTTGCTCGATCGGGGTGTCCCGAGTCGCCCCGACCGGTGATCGCGGCGATGGGTCGAGCTCAATCGGCCAGCTGTGCCTCCCGCCGCAATGCCTCCGCATCGCAAATCTCGACACCGCGTGACCCGATGCCGACCCATCCCGCAGCCCGCCACGTCGACAGCCTGCGGTTGACGCTTTCGCGCGTCGTGCCGATGATCCGGGCCAGGTCGGACTGGCTGCGCGTCTCGCGCCGGCCGCCGGCGAGAAGCAGGCGCGCGAGGCGCACCCCCGTGTCCGCGGCCGATGTTTCAAGCAGCCCGTTGGTCGACCGCAGGCGCTGGGCGAGCTGCGTCAGCAGGCCGAGCGCCGCCTCCGGCTCGGCGACCAGCGCGGCCCGCACCGCCTCACCGCCCAGGCGCAGCAGCACGCTCGTCCGCGTCGCCGTCACGTCGGCGCTGCGGCTGCCGCGGTCGAGAACGGCCATATCGCCGATGATCGCGCCGGGCTGGAGCCGGGCCAGCCACGTCTCGCCTCCGTCGGCGCGGCTCAGCCCGATCTCGAGCTCGCCGCTCAGCAGCAGATAGGCGGCGTCGCCGGCATCGCCGGCCGAAAACAGCCGCGTACCGTGCGGCCGGCTCACCATGGTTCCCGTCGCCGCAAGGGTGCCACGTGCTCCCGCCGACAGGGCGCCGAAAACCGGGCTGCGGCCAAGCTGCTCCGTCCAGGTTTCGATGGTGCTCACGGCTCGTTGCGCCTCGCCCGGCTTACCGCGGCGATCATGCCATAGCGGCGGTGGCGGCGACAACCGCAGGCGCACCGACAGCGGGGTGGACGATGATCCACCCCGCTGCCGTTCGTCGTGCGACGTGGTTCAGCGCGAGGCAAACTGCGGCGCCCGCTCGGGAACCCGGGTCATCGCGTCGGCGACCGCGCCGAGGACGCACTGGGCATAAGCGACGCGCATCTCGAGGTCCGTGCCGCCGGTGCCGCAGACGATCTTGGCGGCGCGCTCGATGCGGCTCTTCAGCGTCTGCTGGCCGGCCGCGCCACCGAGGTTGAGGTCGGCGTACCGCACCGTCATCGTCGGCGAGGTTTGAGCCTGAACCGCGGGAGCGACGAGCGCGGCGGCGACGGCGGCGAGGATGAAAGTCTTCATGGCGGCTGTTCCCTTGGTGTCGACGGCCGGACAATTCCGCGCCGCGATATCCGTCTGATAAGGGCAGGCCGCCGCGGCGGCTGTGACGCACGTCACATGATCGTAGGTGTAAAAACGTAAGGCCGCCGACCACCCGCTGCCGCATTTCTTCCCACGATCTGCTGCACCTCTGTCGATAAATCTCATGACTTCGCCTGCGATCAAGACAGTTGGCCAAACTGCTGTCCGTATCGCTGGACACGGTCGAACCGCACGAGCAATTCGAGGTCACCGGCCTCAGCCGGGCATTGCACGACGTTGTCGAACGATTGCCTCTCATCAATAACACTGCGGCTCGATTGCGAACGACGGGCTCTTGATAGGCAACCGTCGCGACGCTTAGACGTTTAGTGGTGAGGGGAGCACCTTCATGAGCGGAGCGGACAGCTGGCGGAGCGAACGTTCGGCGCAACTGGCGGGGACGCCGTTCGCCCGGCCAACGGCGATCGATCCGCTCGCGGTAACAGTGCCGATGATGGCGGCGTCAAAAGCCGCGCCGATGCCGGCCCGGCCCGGAGGTCGTCAGAATCGCCTGACTTGGTGGATCGTCGGGATCGTGGCCGCCGGTACGGTGATCGTCGCGCTGCTGGCTCGCGCCGGGCACCGGCCACCGACTTCTCAACCAGTCGTCGTCACCGCCCCGGCCAAAGTCGCAACGCCGCCTTTGGCCATGGTCGCGCCGCCGGTGGTTGCCGCCCCGCCGGCGATTGCCGCCCCGCGGGCAGACCCGGTCGCGACGCCATCGGTCGTTGCCGCTCCGCCGCACACACCGCCGACGACGCGCGCCATTGTGGCACCGCGGATACATCAATCGTCCGCGCGGACGGTTCGGCACCGTAACACCGTGACGACCCGGCATGCCGGACCTTCGTCGCGGGCTGTCGGCGGCAAGAGCCGAACAGCCCCAGCCAAGGTGGAAGAACGGATTGGCGCAATCTTGACAGCACCGGTGACTGCGACGCGACGGCCGTTACCGGTCTGCCAGCCACAGGTCTATGCCCGCGCACCGCGCCCATGCCGGCCATCGCACACGCGCATCGTCCGCAAGCCGTTTTTCTCGAAGTGAGCCGCTAGCGGCTGGCGGGACGGCGAAAGTTCCTGTCACAATCCGCCGCCGGGTGGCTAACGCGATTGCAGGGCAGGATCGACGGTAATGTCGGCGTCGGCCGTGGCGTGGACGATGACCGCGGTGACATTGTCCTTCGCCCCGCGTGCGAGCGACAGCGCGATCAGGGCGTCGGCCGCCGCTCGCGGTGGGCGGCTGCGGACGAGATCGGCGATCTCGTCGTCGGCGACGGTATTGGTCAGGCCGTCCGAGCAGAGCAGGAAGATGTCGCCCGGCGCGATCGGTCCCTGATGCAGGTCGAGCGCGAGGCGGTCGTTGACGCCGACGGCACGAGTGATGATGTTCGACTTGCCGAACGCGGGCGCGTCGCGCCGCGACAAGGCACCCGAATCGAGCATTTCCTGGACCATCGAATGGTCGCGCGTGATCTGCTCGAAGGCTGCGGCACGGAGGAGATAGAGGCGGCTGTCGCCGGCCCAGAGGCAGGCGTAATGACCGGCATAGGCGATCAGCACGACGATGGTCGAGCCGATCACCGTGCCGGGACTGGCGATCGCGGCATGGGCGACGAGCGTCCGGTTGACCCGCTCGACCGCGCCATGGACATCGTCGAGAAAGGCGTAGCCCGAATCGGGCGGTCCGATCGCGCCGAGCGCGTCGGCGAGCATGCCCGAGGCCACTTCGCCGGCCTGATGCCCGCCCATGCCGTCGGCGACGGCCCATAGGCCGATCTCGGGACGGTCGACGAAGCGGTCCTCGTTGAGCGCGCGCACCTTGCCGACGTCGGTCAGCGCCGCGCTGTCGAAGCGGACTGACCGCCCGGTCATCGCGCCGTCTCGTCGGCCGACACCAGTCGATCGAACGCGTCGCCGGCAACAAGGCCGGCACTGCGCACCGCGGTCCGCTCGCCGCCGTGCAGCGACGGCCGCCACGTCGCCGTCGCCGGCTCGGGCATGGGCCGGACGGCGAAGGGTACGGCCGGGGTCAGGGTGGCGGCGCTGGCGCGGTCGGCGGCCTCGAGGGCCGCCTGGGTGGCATCGGCGGTCCAATACCTGGCCCGTGCCGCCGTCAGCAGGGCTTCGGCCCGCGCACACCAATCGTCCCACGCGTCGGGCAACGGCTCGGGCAAGTCGATCGCCGCGTGCGGCGACAGCCGGACCGCGACGGCGACGTAGTCGCGGCCGACGCTGTCGCCGCTCGGTATCATCGCACCGAGCGCAAGCTGGCCATCGGCCAGCGCCGTCGACGCGAAGCGTAGCGGGGGTAGCGCGCGCATTGCCGCCGCCGGATCGGATGCCCGGCCGAACTCGCGCTGCAACCACGCGTCGAGCGTCGCCGCCACTGCCGGCGCCAACCCGCGGCGGACGAAATCGCCGTGCGCCGGAAGCTTGCCGACGAAGCCGACCGCTGTGCTCACAGCTTCACCGGACACTGAAACTTGGCCATGTCGACGATGAACGGATTGTGGTCGATCGCCAGCTTGAGCTTGGCGTGGAGCGTGCCGTCGTCGATCGCCAGCGTCACGCCGTTCGGTGTGGCACTGCGCCCGCCGATATCGTGCATCATGGCGACCAAGCCCCAGTCGCCGGGCCACGTCCGTGGTGGCGCCGGGGTCGGTGGCGCGGGAATCCGCTGGAAGCCGATTGATGCGGCCGGCGCGTTGCCGGGCCAGTGCAGTTCGACCGCGCGCGCGTCGCCTGCCCCGAACGTCGCCGGCAGGCCACCGACGGTCAAGGTGACCGACTGCGCACCCGTCAGTTGGGTCAGGTTGGCGGTGATGCGGATGTTGGGCTTGAGGTCGCCGGGGCGGAAGTAGGCGGCGGTGATTTTCGCGGCGTCCTGCAGCCGGTCGACCGCCTTGGCATCGAGACCGATCGCCTTCCCCGCCGGGCTCGGCACCCAGTGCGCGCTGCTGGTATCGATCTGTCCCGCGAGCGTCGTCTTCTGGAAGGTGTCGATCAGCCCCGAAGGGCGGAACAGACGGCTGAAGTCGTCGATCGACACCTGCCTGAGCGGGCTGTTCGCGAACGGGTAGCCGCCCTTCACGATGGTCTGGCATTCGGGCAGCAACTCGGCTCCATACTGGCTCCGGACGGCTTCGCCCGCGGCATGATTTAGCTGCGTCGCCGAGGCCTTGACGAAGCCGGAGAACAGCGCGCCGGCCTGCGGCGGCAGCGTCGACGTGACCGTGCCGAGCTTGGCCGTCGCCCCCATCGCCGCCGCCGCGCTCTGCTGCTGGAGCACCGGGCTACCCATGTCGTGAGCCGCCGCCGCTGCGCCGCCGGTCGACCCGACATCGCCGAGCGCGGTGAGCGCCTGATCGAGCGGACCGGCCCCGCCGGCCGGGATCATCTCGCGCAACCACGCGAAATGAGCGATGACCTCGTCAAGCGGACCCGGCGGGCCGGCTGGCTGCTGACCCATCTGGCTCTGCACCGACGTGGCCAGCGACGCGCCGCGATAGATGCTTCGCGAGAACAGCCCGGCGACATTGAGATAGCCGCGCGTCGCCGACCCCTGCTTGAACGACGGCGGGGTCAGGTCGGTCTCGCTCGCCAGCGTATTGAACAGCGCGCGCACCGGCGATGGTGGCCGCGTCGCCAGTTCGATCCGGTCGCGGATCGGGCGTTCCCCGCTGACCGTGATGTCGTCGATCAGATTGTCCCAGCGGTTGGTGTAATCGGCGAGGTAGGCGGTCAGTAACGCATCCTTGATCCGGCCGACCCCGGCGGAGCCCGAGGGTCGCTCGCCGGTGACCCAGCCCTCGTCGGCCGACTGTGCGGCATAGCGGCCGACCGTCGGCACGACCACGGGGATGAAGTTGGCATGGCGATACATGCCCGGCACGCCCGACGACAGTGGGGTACCCGACCGGCGGACGAACAGCCGCGAGTTGGCCAGACCGGGCACGTCGGTCAGGGCGAAAGGCGCGAGGTCGCGAAGCCGCTGGTCGGCGAGCATGCGGATATAAACGCGCTCGCCCGGTCCGAGGGTGCCGATCCGCGAACGCGCATCGGCGATCAATGTCGCGTTGAGCGGCGGCGGTGCCATCGGATTGGTCAGCAGCGTGGTGAGGTGCGCGCGCAACGCTGTCTTCACGTCGTCCTGCGCCGCTGCCGGATAGGCGTCGGCCCAACGGTCGACGAAGTAGGAATCGATCGCCGACCGCTCGAGCGGGGCGCCTGGCGCGCGGCCGAGCATGAGGTAGACGCGTAGTAGATTGTAGATCGCGGGGCGGGTATCGGCGGCGCGGCTGCCCGATCCCGCCGGGGGGTCGGCGGCAGCATCGAGCTTGGTCAGCTGCGCTTCGAGAGTGAGGAGCAGCCGCGGGAGGAACTGACGGTTGAGCAGGTTGACGTACGTCCCGTCGACTTCGGTGCGCAGCGCCGTCTCGCGCCCGATGCCCCAGCCAAATCCCGGCGAACGATCGTCCGGCGCGGCGGTCGACGCGAACGGCAGGGCGCGGGCCTGGTTGAGCACCGCGAGCGGCTTCTGTGGATCGTCGTCGTCGACCGGCCCGCGGCCAAGACTGTCGGCGTCGCGGCGCAGTGTTTCGGCGCGCTGCTCGAGCCGGGTGATCAGCGCAGTGTTGCGCAGGTAGGCCAGCGTCCACAACGCGGTCAGCGCGACCGCTGCCGTCGCCGCGGTGCCGAGGACGGCGAGGCGGATGGACCGTCGGCGACGCTCGGCCTTGACGTCGCGGCCGGCGATCGCCGCCTCGGGAAACACGACGCGAGCGAGGAGGTCGTGGAGGAAATAGCTGCGCCCGCGCGTTTCGCCGCCGGGTGTCGTGGCCAGTGTGACCCCGATCCTCGCCGATAGGGCGGCAAGCAGCCGGTCGATCGGCCGGCCAAGTTGTGTCGCCGAAGACAGGTAGAAGCCGCGAACCAGCGGCGTGGGCTCGAACTTCGTTTCGCGAGCGATGATACGGAGCATCGCCACAAGCGGTTCGCGCAGTGTCGCGACCTGTTGTGGAAAGCCGAAGACCAGCCCGCGCCGCGCCATGTCGGGCTCGCCTTGGATCCGCAACAGCAGCCGCTCGTCGAGCCGGGCGATCAGCCCGTCGAACAGCCGGCCGGCGGCGGTATCGTCGACGGGGCTCTGGTTGCGGCCGGTGGCGAGATCGAAGGGGAAGGTTCCACCCCACACCTGCTCACGCTCCGATTGCGGCAGGTCGTCGAAGAACTCGTTGAACCCGGCCAGCAGATCGAGTTTGGTCAGGACGACATAGACCGGCACCTGGGTAGCAAAGCGGCTCTGCACCTCGTTGAGGCGTTGGCGGATCGCCCGGCCATGGGCCAACGCTGCCGCCTCGTCGGCCCCGATCAGCTCGGTCGTCGAAATGGCGACGAGGATGCCGGTGACCGGTTGGCGCGGCCGGTGCCGCTTGAGCAGGTCGAGCAGCGCCTCCCACGCCTTGGCATCGACCGCCGCATCGCTGTCCTGCGTCGTGTAGCGGCCGGCGGTATCGATCAGCACCGCCTTGTCGGTGAACCACCACTCGATCGTCCGCGTGCCGCCGATGCCGCGTACCGGCCCATCGCCGAGCGACTGCGCAACCGGAAAATCGAGCCCGGCGTGTTGAAGCGCCGTGGTCTTGCCCGCACCCGGCGGGCCAATGATCAGATACCACGGCAGTTCGTAGATGAACGCTTTGGACTTGCCGATGCGCGTGGTCCTCATCAGCGCCAGCGCCTGCGCCGCGCGCTCGTTCATCGCGGCGGCGTCCTCGTCCGCGTCGCGGGCGGGCGGAGCCGCCGGAACGCCGGCCAAGTCATCGACCATCGCCCGGTTGCGCCGCGCCGTCCGCCAGCGACGGAAGCCCCATGCGCCGCCGGCGACGGCAATCAGCACGAGGATGACGATCGCCCGCGTCAGCGGCCGGCCGAGGGGAACATGGCCGGCGATCGCCACCAGCGGCCCGACGAACCAGATCAGCAGCGCGACGGCGACGAGGCCGAGCGCGATCAGCAGCCAGCGCGGCGGCCGCCGGGCGACGGCGTGGCGGATGCGGTACCACATCAGCGCGGCGTCTCGGCGTAGGTCTTGGGAATGGTCACTTCGACGCGGCGATTGAGCCGGCGCGTCGCTTCGGTCGCGTTGTTCGCGATCGGCTGGGTCTCGCCGTAGCCGGTCGGTTTGAGGCGGTCCGGCGGCACCCCGGCACCGGTCAGGGCCGCGACTACGGTCGCCGCGCGCGCCTCCGACAACGTCTGGTTATTGGGAAAACGAAGCGATCGGACCGGCTGGCTGTCGGTGTGTCCGGCGACCGCGATGCCGCCGGTGACGAGACCGATCGCTTGTGCCACGCGTCCCATCGTCGGGCCGTAGGCCGCATCGAGATCGGCCGAGCCGCTGGCGAACAGGCCGCGGTCGAGCAGGCGGACACCGACCGCTCCGGGGTCGTCGCTGACGCCGACCCGGCCGGCGAGGATATCAGGGCGGAGGATATCGAGGATGGTCAGGTAGAGCTTGCTGTTCCCCGACGGGGCCGGTGCCGCGCGCGCCAGCTTGGCCGGGCCGGCGGCGTAGATCGCGCCCAGCGGCCGCGCGGTCTTGTCGACCAGGCCGAGGGTGAACACGAATCCCGCGTAGATCAGAAGCAACAGCCCGCCGAGGCTGGCCAGCAGGACCCACAACGGAATGTCGGCGGCGATCGGGCGGTAGCTGGCCTCGACCCCCTTCCACTGCGGCGACAGTCCCCGCTCCACCGGGCCGCGGAGGTTGCGGATCGCCGTGTACAACCGCTCACGCAGCTGAAGCAGCTTAGACGCGCCACCGCGTTCCAGCCGCAGCCGCCCTTCGAAACCGAACGAGAAGCAGACGTAAAGCAACTCGAGCAGCGCCGGCGAGCGGCCGGGCCGCGCCTCGAGCGCATCGGCCACCTCGAACATGCGGTCGCCCGAGACGACCTCGTTGTGGAAGGTCGCGACCAGAGTCTGCTTGCCCCAGCCGGAGACGACCCCCCACGGGGTCGACAGGATGACCTCGTCGAGCAACGCGCACAGCGCGTAGTGGCCGTAGCGGATCTCCTCCTCGCCGATCGCCGACTCGCGCGTCCGCGCCTGGAAACGGCGCAGCTCCTCGATGATGATCCGGCGAAGCCGCCCGGTCTCCTCCTGCGCGAGCACGGTGCGCAGGCCGCCGGCCAGTGCGATCAGCGGCGTACCGGCGGCGATGAGCGGGTTGCCGCCGATGCTCGGTAGCTGGTCGAGCGACAGCTTGGCCGGCCGGAACGGGCCGCCAGCCGGCCGATTGCCGCCCGTGGGTGCACCGATCATCGTCCGGTCGGCTCCGACGGTTCCCGGCTCGATCATCGTCCGGTCGCCGCTGTCGGCCATGGTCTCGCCGGGACGGCTGAACGGGCTTGCCGGATCGATCGGCGCGCGGCCGCTTTCGCCAGGCATCGGCCCGATCTGAGTCCGGTCGCCATCGGGCGTGAACGGACTGCCGCTCACCGAATGCGACCGCGGATCGCCCACAGCTCGACGACGAGATCGGGGACGTCGCCCGAGACGTGGATGGCGACGCCGCCCGACTGCTCGATCAGCCGCCAGTCCTCCGACTGGGTGTTGACCTCGAAGTAGATCATGTTCGACCGGTAGGGAATCTGCCGCGGTTCGGCCGGAAGTGGCCGGATCGGGGCGCCGCCAAGCTGGAGATTGACGAGGTCACGAATACGCTCGACCGCGCCGATGGTCGTTCGTTTCGGCAGATTGGCGCGCAAGGTCTCGGCCTCGATCGACGACTTGGCGGCGAGGACGAAGACGCAGTCGGTGAACAGCGAACGGTCAGTGATCTTGGCGACCCGGATGCCGAAGGCACGCTCTTCGAGCGCGATTGGGATCGCGGTCTGTTCGAACACCGCCGAAAGTGCCTCGCGGAGAAAATCGATCAGCGGCTTGAACGTACCGGCAAGGTCCGCATGATTGTACGGCGGCAGCTGTGGCGGCCGATTGGTCGCGGTCTCGGTAAACGTCGCGAGCTCGCCGGCAAGCTCGGCCAGTGCGCGGTACAGCGCTTCGGGATGGACATCGTTGAGCGACCCGAGATGGCGCAACAGCATGTCGTTGCGGTTGACGAGCATCAGCACCAGGAAGTCGCTGATCTCGGTCGTGCTTTTGCCACCCTGGATGTTCAGGCGGCTGGCGATCGCCGCGCCGCGGTGCTGCAGCAGCCCCCGCATCTCGGCGATCAGACCGGTCAGCCGCTCGGAAGCGGCGCAGCTCAGTGCGGTCGGGATGAAGTTCGGATCGAGCTGAACCGAGCCGTCGAGCCTTTTCTCGATCAATCGCGCGACGGGTAAAGTGACATAGCCGGCGCTATCCTGGTGCTCGTGCATCAGCCGAAGTTCCAGCTTGCCGACGATCAATGTCGCCCGCCCCTCGGAACCGATCACGGTGTCGCCGACCTCGACCTCCTGGCCGGCCCAGCGCACCGCAGTATCGCCGGCGCGGGGTGCCGCGAGACGGGCGTTGGCCCCGCCCTCGCGGCTGATCGGCAGAGCGAGCCGGATGACGGCGTTCTTGAGGTCGCTCGGGATGTCGAGCGGAATCGGATGATCGTCGGTGCCGGGCAACTCGAACAGCGTCCCGTCGGGCAGGATGCCGCTCGCCCGGGCCAGCGCCACCGTGCCGGCCTTGAGCAGCGCTTCGTCGATCTCGACCCGGCTGAAACCCCAGGCAAGCGGCTGCAGCCAGCGTGTCGTCGACTGCGCCGTGCGCTCGACATAGCGCTCGAGCTGCTGGAAATGCTGAGTGCGCAGGAACATGCCCTCAGCCCACAGAACCTTGTTCTGCCAGTACATCAGCGGGGCTCGCGCGATGATGCGGCGTCGCCACCCGCCGATGCGGCCAGATCGGCCATCTGCCGCTCGTAGGCGAGACGGAAGGCGCGATTGACGGCACTATCTGCATCCTCGCCGTCGGCTTGGAACCGGTCGAAGCGCGCGACATAATCGGTCCACAGCGCGGCATCGCGTTGCGCCTTGATAAGGTAGCTGCGCCCCTCCGCGGCATTCTCGATGATCGCCGGCGACAACGCCGTTGCCGTCGCTGCGATCGCCGCGCGCATGCCGGCAAGCACGCACACGAGGTGAGCCTTGAGGTCACCGAAGCTGTCGATCACCGCCTCGGCCCCGCTGGTGAAGCCATCGCCGCCACGAATGACCTCGACCGCCAGCCGCTGCGGTGGCACCCATTTGAAGGGATTGTTGTGCTCGGGCTGGACCAGGGTCCGCGACATCCGGTACTCATTCTTGAGCGCGTTGCGCTCGCCGATTACTTCGGCGAGGCCGACGATCATCGCGCGATAGACTTCGCCAAGGCGCGCCATCATCGGCGCGCGATCGTCGGAACCGAACGCCGTCGGCGATAGCCGCGCCCCCGCGCAAAAGGCCGCGAACAGGTCGTCCGCTGCCGAGCCGATGGCGGGCGCGGTCGGCGGACTTAGTGCCGGCGGCGGAGCCGGCACTGGCGCATCCGGCGGCGGCGCGACCGTGCCGGCCGCCGGCACCTCGCTGGGAACCGCTTTGTTCCTAATCCGCGCCGGCTTCGCCGACTTGGACACCGGCGGCTCGGGCGGTATCGGCGGCTCGTCGCTTCGCGTCTCGACGACTGGCGGTGAAGCAACCGCCGGCGGAAGTTCGTCAGGCAGCGATAGCTCCGGTTCCGCCGCTTGGACCGGATCGGCCCAGTCGGCGGGGATGGCGTCGCCCTGTGCCGGAGCCGTCGGAGCGACGATCGGACGCTCGAACGGCGCGTCGAAGCCGAAACCGGCGTCGCTCTCGGCACGCTTCGGTTCGCTCCAGTTGCGCGGCGTGCCGATCAACTGGTCGTGATCGGGCTTTTGGCGCGGCAGATCCCAATCGCCGGCGCGTGTCGACGGACGAAACTCCCATGCGTCGCCGTCGCCGAGCGCGACACGATCGGTCGGCCGATGCTCGGCGAGCAGCGGGTCGGGTGCCAGCTGGCTCGCGAAGGGATCGCGCCGGGCCGGCGTCGACGGCCCGGCCGCCGGCTTAAGCCCCGGCGGGGGAGCGAACAGCAACGGGTCGACCGCCGGCGGCGACGGCGGCGGCGTAGCGAGATCGGCCACGACCTCGACGGTCAGCACGAAGGTACCGAGCCGGATCGACCCCCCCGGCTGGACGACCTCTTCGCGATCCGCGCCGATGGCCTGTGCCTCGTCGCCGATGAAGGTGCCGTTGGCACTGGTGTCGCGGACCCCGATGCCTCCGCCCGACGCGCGAACCGTGCAGTGGCGCCGCGATAGTGCACGATTGGGATCGGCTACTACCCAATCAGCGCTGGCGTCGCGCCCGATCGTCACCGCATCCTCGCCGATCATCCGCTGATCGATCTGCTGCGAACTATTGGTCGAGCTGAAAAGGCGCAGCCTGATCATCGTGTCCCCCACCCGCGTCCGGCCCGATCGCATCTATGCTGCACCCGCGGCCCGATCGGCAACTCTAATTGAGATTTATCATCTTGCCGTTGATGGTGACGCCGCTGGCGTCGACGACGATGGTATTGCCGCCGACCTCAAGCCTGATGCTCGTCGTCGCGGTGATGGTCACGTCTTGCGCCGTAACCTTCTGCGACCGCGTGATCGTCGCCGTCTCGTCACGGCTGATTATTCTTCGGAAGTCCCGGCCGGACTGCATGAAGATTTCTTCGCCGCCACCCTTGTCTTCGAACAAGAGCTCATGGGCAAGGCCGCCGGGACCACCGGTCCGCCAGCCGGCCTGGGTCAGGTTGGCTGGTACGGCATAGGGATGAGGGTTTTTGCCGTTATACAGACAGCCGACCAACACCGGTCGGTCGGGATCGCCTTCGAGGAAGTCGATCATTACCTCCATGCCCGGTCGCGGCACGAATTGCGCGCCGATCTTGTTGCCGGCCCATTGCTGCAGGATACGAACCCAGCAGGTCGAGGTGGCCGCCCGATCCCAATGATACTGGATCTTTACCCGGCCGAAGCCTTCGGGATCGTTCTGATCGATAACGACCGCCGACTGCGGGCCGTCGGCGACCGCCTTCGGCGTCGTCCGCTTCGGCCGGAAGACATCGGCGCTCGGCTGCGCCGAAAACTTCTGGTCGTAGTAGGCATCGCCTTCCTGCAGACCCGATGGGTCGAAAATGGCATGGTCTACCGAACGAATGACGATCCGACGTTCTTTGGGGTCGAGGCGGGTGTCGTCGATCTGAAACCGCTTGCCCGGTTCAAAAGCCAGATACGAGCCGCCGCCGTCCATTGTCATCGCGCCGCTTTCGGCCTCCTCGATGGCCAACTTGGCGCGCCGGCGACCGACCTCGGCATCGGCGTAGCCCGATTGCCAATCATAGATCACGCTCGACGAATTGCCGGAACCGAGTCGAGTCGGCACCTGCACCGGTGTCAGGGCACCAGGCTTCTTGAAATCATATTCGTGGACCACCGCCGCCCCCGGCGAGACGCGATGTGCGAGCGTAACGCCCTTGACCCCCCGCAGCAAATGATCGCGTCGAAACGACAACTCGAAGGGCTTTCCGTCGTCATAGCCGGCGACCGAGTCGGCCATATACATCCGATGCTTGTATGGCGCCGCGCCTGCATCATAGCGGAAGTAATAGAAAACGCCCTCGTCCTCCATCAGACGCGACACAAAGGCGAAGTCGGTTTCGTTTTGTTGGACGCACATCTCGCGACTGGGCTGGACCCCGACCTTGCTGTCATCAAAGATGATGTTATTCTGCCTCAGGACATCGGCAACAATGAATTTTGCGGTCTTGTCGGTCCATAACCGCCGATGGCGCTGGGTTTTCATCGAATCGAATGCTGCAGCAATTTCGATCGCGAACTCTGTATAGCCAGCCTTCTGATAGAGGTGTTCAAACCGGACGCAGCGGCCATTGATCCGCCGTTCGACGTTGTCCGAAATACCGACGACAAACGTGATCGACGCATTGACCCATGCCGCGGCGTCCGGCACTTCGGTCTGCGATCTAATCTGCAGGCGATAGTGGAAGGGCGCCGACAACTTCTCCGAACCGTCTACCTTGAACAGGTAGTGGTCTTCGACCGCTCCCGGCGCCTCCAATAACCTGATAAACTTGTTCGAATCATGAGCCATACAACGTGGTCGTCAAACCTTAACTTGGCGCATGTCCGGTACGCAAAACATGTTCCAAGCTTAAATCTTGGTCGCCTTGCTAAAATCATATCCACCACGGACCGCACGCTCGGCGTTGGTGTCGTCGCGCAGATACTGGTTGAAGGTCACCTGACTGAAATTCAGCGCGATGTTTTCCATCGGCTGACCGGCGGAACTCTGTCCCGATGTCGTGAAGGACGTACAGATCACGTTCTTCATGACGTATTCGATGTACTTTCCTTCGCCGCCATCCGATGCCTGGATAGTGACCGCGAGGGTCGCATCTGGATTGTTCTTGCCCTCCAGCGCCTGGAGCATGAACGGTGTCGTCGTATCATCCTGTCGCTTAACCAGATGAACGTCGCCCGGAGTAACCTTGCCCGACGACTGCCTATTGCCAGCTGCGCCCGATGTCGTCTGAACTGCAACCGAGAAGCCCCAGCTGAACGAATCGATTTCGATCCAGTCCTTATATGGCCCCGCCGTAACCGCGCCTTTGAGCGAACCCAACTTCAGATAAACCGGCACTACCACCTCCTCTGACAATAAACGACAATTTCGATCTCAGCCAAATTCATAAATGATATTGGCCCCTTCGTCGACATCACAACGAATTTTCTCCGGGTTTGTTGCGGCTTGCAATCGATTTAAAATCAGCGCCGATAGCTGCGGTAGCAGCCCGCGGCCCAGTACCCCGTCGACGGCGCGGGCACCGCTCTGGGTCTCGGTTGTCCGGGCCGCGATCAGATCGACAACCGCCGGAGTCCAGGTGAAGGCGGCACCGTAGGCCGTACTGAGCCGTCGCGCGACCTTGTTCAACGCTAGTCCGATGATTTCGCGCGTAACTTCGGGCGTCAGCGGCAGATAGGGGACGACGGTCACGCGTCCGAGGAATGCCGGACGAAAATGCTCGAGCAGCCTGGGTCGGAGCGCCTGTTCGAGCGCAGCGGCGGTCGGCGGAATATCGGGGTCGGCGCACAGTGGCTCGATCGCCTCCCAGCCGGCGTTCGAAGTCATGATGATCAACGCATTGCGGAAATCGACGTCGCGCCCTTGGCCGTCCTTGACCCGACCCTTGTCGAAGAGCTGGTAGAAGACATCCTGCACGCCCGGATGCGCTTTTTCCATCTCGTCGAGCAGGATGACGCTGAACGGCCGCCGGCGAACCGCTTCGGTCAGCACACCGCCTTCGCCGTAGCCGACGTAGCCCGGCGGCGCGCCAAGCAGCATCGAAACCTTATGCTCCTCCTTGAATTCGCTCATGTTAATGACCGTCATGTTGTCCGCACCGCCGAAAAAGCGGTCGGCCAGTGCCACCGCCGTTTCGGTCTTGCCGACGCCCGACAGGCCGACCATGAGGAAGACGCCAACTGGCTTGTTTGGGTCGGTCAGGCCGGCGCGGTTGGCGCGCATGGCGTTGCCCAGCGCGGCGAGCGCCTGCGGCTGGCCGCGGATGCGTTCGCCGATGATCGCTTCGAAATCGATGATCCCGGCGATCTCGTCGGCTACCATCCGCCCGACCGGGATGCCGGTCCAGCTTGCGACGACGTCGGCGACGGCGATACGGTCGACCTGGTCGAGGACCATCGGCGTTTCACCCTGCAGCCGGGCGAGCTCGGCCCGCGCCGCACGCAAGCGTTCGAAGGCGGGCTCGATCGTCTGCGTTTCCGCTGGTGTCGGGGCACCGGGCGACGGCTCGTCGGATGCAGCCGGATCAACCGCGTCGCTGGCGCCGGATACCGCACCGACTGCCGTCGGCTCCATTTCTACACGGATGGAACCGAGGTCGTCGACCAGGCGCCGCTCCATCTCCCACCGCGTGACGAGATCGTTGCGCCGCGCCGCGGTCGCGTCGCGGTCAACGTCGATCTCGGCCTGTCGCGCAGCATGATCGTGCCCGCCGACCGCCTCGCGCGCGAGAATGCCGGCCTCGACATCGAGCGCAGCAAGATCGCGATCGGCCGCCTCGATCGCCGCCGGCGTCGCCGCACGGCTCATCCCGACCCGGGCGCAGGCGGTATCGAGCAGGGCGATCGCCTTGTCGGGCAACTGGCGACCGAAGATGTAGCGATGCGACAAGCGGACAGCGGCGTCGACCCCCTCGTCGAGGATGCGCACCCCGTGGTGCTGCTCCAGCGTCGCGACGAGGCCGCGGACCATCCGCATGGCGTCGGTTTCGCTTGGCTCCTCGACCTTGACGACTTGGAAACGACGGGTCAGCGCAGCGTCCTTTTCGAAGTACTTCTTATATTCGGCCCAGGTGGTCGCCGCGATCGTCCGCATTTCGCCGCGGGCGAGTGCCGGCTTGAGCAGGTTTGCTGCATCGCCTTGCCCCTCGGCCCCGCCGGCTCCGATCAGCGTATGCGCCTCGTCGATGAAGACGACGATTGGCGTCGCCGACGCCTTGACTTCGCTGATCACCGATTTCAGCCGGTTCTCGAACTCGCCCTTGACCCCGGCCCCCGCCTGGAGGAGGCCAAGGTCGAGGCTGAGCAGGCGGACGTGCTTGAGCGCATCGGGCACCTCGCCGGCGGCGAGGCGAAGGGCGAAGCCCTCGACGACGGCGGTCTTGCCGACGCCGGCCTCACCGGTCAGGATCGGATTGTTCTGCCGGCGGCGGGTGAGGATGTCGCACAACTGGCGGATTTCGGCGTCGCGGCCGAGGACGGGATCGATCTGGCCGGCCTTGGCCTGCGCGGTCAGATCGATGCAGTATTTGTCGAGCGCGGCACCGCCCGAAGGCGCGCTGCCGGCCGACGCAGCCGGAGCATCGGGCGCGCCCGGCGCGGCGGTAGCCTTCGGTGCGGCGATTGATGCGAAGTTGTCGAGCAGGACCTGGGCGTTAATCCGCCGCAGTTGACCCGCGCTTTCGCGCGCCGCCCCGGCGAGCTGATCGTCGTTGACCAGCGCCGACAGGAGATGAGCTGGACCTACATCGCTCGCGCCCTCGCCGAGGCTGGTGAACAGCCACGCTTCGCGCATCCACCGTACCAACCGCGGCGACAGTGCTGGCGCGCGCGCGTTGCCGGTGCGGACGTGGTCGAGCGTCGCGTTGAGTTCGGCGGCGAGCCGCCCGCTGTCGACATCGAAGTGGGCGAGGACGCGGCCAAACGCCTGATCGTTCGCCTCGACCAGCTTGAGTAACCAGTGTTCCACCTCGACGTCGTAGTGCGTGCGCGAAAGAGTCAGCCCCGACGCTGCCTCCAGCGCACCGCGGGCAGCAGGCGACAGGCGGTCGACCAGTGCCTTCAGATCCATTGCCGCCCCTGCATTTGCCGCCGCTTGCGAGTATAAGGTCGCCGTCCTGCGCGGGGAAATGAATTTCGTGTGGCGCGGTCAGGCGGTGCTGGCGAAAATCGCTTCGTCGCGGTCGCTTAGCGCCCCGCCGGCGATGAGCCATGTCGACTGACCGAGTGCAGCGGGTATGGCGGGATCGTCGAGGCGAAGGCGCGGAACGGCGTCGCGCCGGAGCACAACTTGGATCGTGAAGTCGACATTGCCGCCGACGGTGCGCCGAATAGTGTCGTTCATCGCTTGGCGGACACCATCGTCCTCGAAAAACCGCCGGAAGCCGTCGAAGTCAAGTGGTCCGATGCGGACGCGGAAGCGGCTGCCGACATCCCATACCGCCACGCCGGCGACCGCGTCCTGCCCCAGCGTGGCAAAGGCTCCGCCATGATCGTCGCTCGCGCTCAACCGCGTCCGATCCTCGGCACCGAGATCGACCCAACGCCCGTCGAGTTCGATTACCGCGGCCGGCAGCCCGTAAATGCCGGTCAGGATGCGCCCGAGCGCGCCAGCCGAGCGAACGCGCCGCGCCATCGCTCCGCTCATAGCCAGCCATGCCTCGTCCCTTATCGGCTCACCGCCGACACCGAGTCCGGCGACGGCCTTCAGCACGGTGCTGAACGCATCGCCTAGCCGGCCCCCGTCACTACCGAACGCGACCGGCAGACGGTACTTCGCCCACGCCCGCCAAAAGTGGCTGATTGCGCGGTGGTTGAACAGGTCGAAGAAGGCCCCGAAGCCGGCATTGCGCTCGCGCCGTTCGTCGACGACGCGCTCGGTATAGTGCTCGGGCAAGACGGCGCTCGGCCCGGTCAGGCCCATGAAGGCGGCCGTGACCATCGCTGTCCCGTCGGCGGCCACGCGGACATCGCGGATTTCGTCGGCCTCGAAGCGCTGGCCGACGGCGGCATCGAAGCGGACGACCTCAAGCTGCGGAGCCTCGTCGCCGCCAATCGTCGCCGAACGGCCATCGCGTCGCCGCGCATCGAGCTGAGCGCGGACGAACTCAAAGAATTCGGCGATGTCGGTATCGATCGCAACCACGTCAGATGATCTCGCGCGAACCGGTCCGCGCTGGCCATTGATGCCACACCCGCCGCTCGCCCTTCAGCCGCAGAGCCGTGCGGCTGAACGTGTTGATCGCGGCCATGCCGCTGAACACCCGTGCCAGCAGCGCACCAAGCAGGAAGCTGCCCGAGCCGGACAGTCGTCGGTCGTCGAATTCGATCACCAGGTCGGTCCCGTGGAGGAAGACGATTTGGCCGCCGGCCGGAGCGCGCGCGGTCGCTGGCCGCCCCTCGACCGCCGTCAGCCGCTCGATAAGGACGCCGCCGGCAGCCGAGTCGCTATGGTCGTGAAGGACCAGCAGTTCCTTGATCACGGCGAGCGCGACCGCGGGATCGGCGACGCTCATGTGGGCCAGCGACATGTGGCTGATCAGCCGCCACAACTCCCCCCGGCCGCGGCGGGACCGCAATGGGTCGGTCGGCGCGATCAGGAATGTCGCCGTGCCGAGCGAATCCGGCGCGCCGACAATGGTCAGTTTTGGCCGTCCTTCGCCGAAGGGCAGCGCGCGCGGGAGGTCGCGGTTGCTGCACGTCAGCTCGATCGACGCGACGAGATCGGCGTCGGCAACCGAATTGCCGCCGGTGTCGATCATGGTAATGAAGATATCGTCGCCACCACCGGCGCGCGGGCTCTGCCTCCGGTCGAGGTGCCAATAGCGCAGATCGCTGCCCAGCCGCGGCCGACCTATGGCGAAAAAAGGATGATACGGCTGGACGGAACCCACCCGGTCGGTGACCGTCACCCGGTCGACCGAATGAACCTCGAGCGCGCTCTCACGCCGGGCATCCGGCACGACGCGGTGATCGAAGCGGCCCGGCAGCAGCCGGATCGGCTCGGCGCGCTCGCGGAACAGGTTGATCGCCGGCGCACAGAACAGGCGGAACCGGTCCTTGGTGACAAGGCGCTCCACGGCGGGATCAAACCGGTCGAAATAGAGGAACACCTCAACCGTCTCGCCACCATCTCGCAGCGTCTTGGCCGATAGCCCCGTAAGGTCGAAGAACATGAACTTCTCGGGGAACGCGAAATATTCCCCGACCAGCGCCAGCGTCGTATCCGCCGCCGGCGGCATCGGCACCGACACCTGGTCATCGTCAAAACCGACGCTGCGGATCGCGCTTGCCGGCAAGATGACCGGATTGGGATCGACCGCGGTATCGGCGATTGCGATCGACACCGTGCCGCCGAAGATCAGTTCGTAGAGAATATTGGCGACCCGCGCCTCGGCGTGGAGGTAAAAGCGCAGCGTGTCGATGCCAAGCGCGGCAAAGGTTGCATCGGGCTCGGTGCAGGAAAGCGTCAGGCGCAGGACGCCGACCGCGCTTGCCGCGCGCGGGTTGCTCGGCGCGACCAAGGGCAGGCCCGACAGTCGCGCGCCGGCCAAAGTGATCGGCCAGACCGAAATTGGGTACGTAGTGCGATAACGGATCGGCTCGCCATTGACCAGTTCGGTGGCGAGTTCAGTCCCCACCGGCACAACCGTTTCACCGTCGATGCCCGGAGTCGGGGTAAGCTCGGCGATCGAAATCGACGGGAAGGCGGCGAGCGTATGCGGCTGGAGGATGCCGAGCAGCGAGTTGGTCAGTTCGGGAAAGTCGTCGTCGAGCTTGAGCCGGGTCCGCGCGGCGAGAAAGGCGAAGGCCTCGATCATCCGGGCGACATGAGGGTCTTCGACCGCGTTCGACGACAAGCGCAGGCGACCGGCTATCTTGGGATGGGCGCGAGCGAATTCACCGGCCATCTCACGCATGAAGCGCAGCTCGGCGTTGTAATATGGCAGTAGATCGTCGAACACGGCGCGCCTACGACGCGGCCGGACGTGGCGGCGGCGTCACTGCTGGATCACGAATTGGCCGCGGACGGGGTCGACGTGGCTGTCGAACAGAATCTCCTGCGCCATTCCGCCGAGCGACACGATGCCGGTGATGCGAAACCGCAAGGTCCGGTCGAGCTGCTCGGCATCGTGCTGAACGCTGACCCCAAAGCGGCCGATGCGCGGCTCGAACCGATGGATCAGGCGCTCGACGGCGTCGACGAAATCATCGCGGAATGTTTCGGAGTGATGCGATTCCTGGCTGAAATCGTCGAGGCCGTAATCGAGAAGAGAACCTTCGAGCGCGTCGTACTCGCCGGGCGTCGACAGCAGCCTGCGACGCGCGTTGAGCAGTGCTTCGAGGTCGCGGCGGATGCCTTCGCGCAGCGCGGTGAGTTCGTTGCCGATGCGCGGCTCGGACAGCCGGTCGAGAAATGACAGACTGGTCATGCCGCGACCATCAACGTGCCAAAGTCGGCCGGTCCAACCGCGTCGTCGCCGATAAGCCATGTCCGAAGGCCAAGGCCGCGCGCCGGCGGCCCGTCAATCCAGTCGGTTACCCGACCCAGCCGGTGCGCGTCGGTCTGCTCGCCCGCGGCCGCGTGATAGATCGAGGGAAGGTAGACTACGCCGCTCGGCCCGTCGGCAACGTCGAGTTCGGCTGGCCGCCAAACCGTGTCGCGCAGCCGTGCGAGCGGCTGCCAGCGCAGCAGACGGACGGCGTTCAGCGGTACCCATAGGTAACGACCGGTGGCGGTCATCACCTCGAGCACCCCGGCAGTGCGGTCGTCGCCGTCCCGCCAGCCGATGAACGGCCGATCGTCGATCGTCCCGGCAAGCTCGGCCTCCGGTGATTCGCTTATGTCGGTCGGCGGCGTGCCGGTGCCGCGCGCCGCGAGCACCGCCGCCAGTGCCCTCTCGATCGCCGGCGTGGTCGTCACGACGAGGTCGGGCGGGCGCCCGGCGGTGAAGGTTTCGTCGCGCCACTTCGCCGCACGGATCAGCTGTCGGCCGAGGGCGACGCTAAGGCCGAAACTGGTGTCGAGGTTCTGCGCCGCGTCCAGGTGCGTATCGGCCCGGTCGAGGTCGCCGAGGACGATCAGCACCTCGGCCAGCGCCAGTCGCGCCCGCGCGCTGCCGGGGTCGGCGCGGACCGCCGCGATCATCTCCGCGCGCGCGCCGTCGAGGTCGCCGCGTCGGATGAGGTCGTCACCGGTGGTCATCGGCTCAAGCTCCGCTCGGTGGCGAAACGACGGTGACGAGATGGAACTCGCTTACCGCCTGATCGGTGTGGAAATGGGGCTTCAGCCAGACCGAACATTCGAGCGATCCTGGCCGCTCGGGTACAGCGACAACTTGGATACGCGCCTCCTCGAGCGGGTAGCGTGCCTGCATCTCGCTGCTCAACCGATCGCCGGTGGTGGTATAGGTGTTGAGCCAGCGCTGGAGACGCGCTTCGACCTCGCTGGGCGCGCCCGTCGAGCCGATGAGATCACGGCCGATGATCTTGATGTAATGGGCGAAGCGCGCGACGCAGAGCATGTAGTTGAGCATCGCGCTGAGCCGCGCGTTGGCGGTTGCCACGCCGCTGTCGAATACGACGGTCGAGCGGTGAAGCGATGGGAGGCTGTGGATCGCCAGCCAGGGCGTATCGCGGACGCGGCGCAGGGTGATGACCCCGGCTTCGTTCAGTTCGCGGTCGATCGCGTCGGACAGGTTGAGATCGATTGGCGGCTGGATCGCGACCGCCGGACGGTCTGTCGCAAACGACATCTCGGGCAGTCCGGTGACGAGGCCGCCGCCTAGCACGTCGCGGACGGTTCCGGTGATCGCCGCCGGCCAGCGATCCTCGGCGAAGGCGCGGATGGCGACGTGCGCGACGGCAAGCGCGCCCCCGGCGGTCAGGGCCGCGTCATATCCGCTGTAGCGGAAGGCGAGATCGGCGAGGGGGCGTCGCGACCATGGCGCGCGAACGATGATCCGCGGCGCGACGAGACCTAGAAAGCGCGTGTCGGGGTGGCGTTGCAGCGCCTGGAAACGGCCATACTCCGCGCGTCGGAACTGTGCGGAGAGTGACCGCCGCAAGTCGAGATCACCGTGGGTATCCGCCGCGAAGAGCGCCGGGGAAGCATCGAGGACGATGGGCGTAAAGGCCGCGGCCGCGACCATCGCCAGCTGCCGCAACGTCGCAATGTCGTCGACCGGGTGGCCCGGGCCGGGGCGGTGCCGAACCTCGTGCAGGGCAATCAGCAACGAAAAGGGCACGCCGCCGGGAGTACCGAATTCCTCCTCGTAGATTTTGACAAACAGGGCGCTGCGATCGAACTCTGGAGCGCGCTCAAGATCGCGGGCGAGTTCGCTCCAACGCGTGTCGAGCAGGCGCAGGCGGACGGTTTCGTCGGCGGGCAAGCCGGCGGTCAACCATGCCACCCCCTGCCACGCCGCCTCGAGCGCTCGGAAGCGCGCATGTCCGATGATTGCGACGACCGCCGCGGACAGCGCCGCGTCTATCGCGGCAATGTCGCGGTCGAGGCCTAGTCGGATGGACTCGACCGTTGTCGGCACGTCTCCGAACCAGCGTGCCACGGCATCGACCGGACAGGCCGCGAGAAAGCGATCAATGGCGCCGGCATCGATCTCACCACGGCCGATGCGACAAGCGAAGCCTTCGCGCAACGGAAGTTCATCGACCTGCTCCTCGACCTCGAGTAGCTCCGCCGCCAGCACCCCCTCCGCTCCGGTCAGACTTTCTTCGGGATGCGCGCAACGAGCCGAAGCGATGCGGTCAATTCCTCCATCTGCAGCCAAGGACGAAGGTAGGCGACGGCGTTGTAGCTGCCCGGCGAGCCCGGCACCGCCGTCACCTCGACTCGCGCTTCGCGGAGCGGAAACTTGGCGCGAATCTCCTGGCCCCCACCTTCGGCGGCATTGACGTAATTGAGGATCCAGCGATTGAGCCAACTGGAAACGTCCTCGACCTCCATGAACGACCCGATCTTGTCGCGCGCCATGACCTTCAGATAATGCGCGAAGCGTGACGTCGCGAGGATGTACGGCAGCCGCGCCGAGATGGCGGCGTTCTCGGTCGCCTCGGGCCGATCGTACTTCTTGGGGCGCTGGGTCGTCTGAGCACCGAAGAAAACCGCATAGTCGGTGTTCTTGTAGTGCGACAACGGCAGGAAGCCGAGATCGCTGAGTTCCTTTTCGCGCCGCGACGTGATCGCGATCTCGGTCGGGCACTGCTCCGACATGTCGCCGTCATCGGACATGAACAGATGCGTCGGCAGGTTCGACACCTTGCCGCCGCCCTCGGCCCCGCGGATCGCTGTCGTCCAACCCGATTCGGCATGAGCGGTCGTCATCCGCTGCGCCAGCGCATAGGCCGCGTTCATCCAGCAATAGTCACCATGCCTCATCGGCTTCGGCGCGCCGTTGGCGTCCGCCGGTGCCTCCTCGTAGCCAAACTCGTCGACTGCCTTGGTCGCCGCGCCGTACGGCTGGCGGGCAAGGACGCGCGGCATGGTCAGGGTGATGAAGCGGCTGTCCTCGGTGTCCCGGAAATTGCGCCACTTGTTGAACTCGGTCGCCTGGAACTTGTCGGCGAGATCGCGAGGCTTCGACAGTTCCTCGAAGCTGTCGAAGCCGAACATGCTTGGTGCCGCCGCTGCGATGAAAGGGGCGAATGCCCCCGCCGCAATCCCTGACAGGTTGCGCAGGAGCTCGATGTCTTCCTGGCCGTTGCCGAAATAATAGTCGCCGACCAGCGCACTATACGGTTCACCGCCGGGCGTACCGAATTCGTTCTCGTAGATCTTCTTGAACAGCGTCGACTGGTCGAACTCGACCGCCTTCGACAGGTCGCGGGCAAGGTCGCGCTTCGACGCGTTCATCACCCTGATCTTCAGATCGCGGCCGGTCAGGCTGTTCATCACGAGGTAGTGCAGGCCGCGCCACGACCCCTCGAGCGCCTTGAACTTCTCGGCATGCATTACGGCCGCGAGCTGCTTCGACATCATCGCGTCGAGATTCTCGATCGCCTGCCGCATCGTCACGGTCAGGTTCTTCGAGAAGGTGACCGTACCTGCGGTCGCCTCGCTGGTCAGCACGCGCAGCAGTTCCGCTACTTCCGACGCGTCGGTCTGCTTGGTCGCGCCGATGACCTGATCGAGGACGCTCTGACCCTCCTGGACGGTATTGGTCCTCGGGTCGGCCTGAAACCTGCTCGCCATAATTAGCCCTCCGCGCCCGGCTGAGCCGCACCGGGTTCAAGTTCACTTTTCAATCGATCGAGGCTCGACTGATCCTTAAGAATAGATTCGAGCAGGTTTTCAAGTTGTTCCGAGCCATCTGCCTTCGTCATCAAGTCGCGGAGCTTGTTGCGTGTTTCGAGCAGCCGCTTGAGCGGCGGCACCTGCTCGATCACCCGACCGGGCTCGAAATCCTCGATCGACTCGAATTCAAGGTTGACGACCATCTCCGACCCGTCGCCGGCCAGCGTATTCTCGACACGATATTGTAGCCCGGGCGACATCCTGCGAAGTACCTGATCAAAATTATCGCGATCGATCTGGATGAACTTGCGTTCTTTGAGCGGAGCCAGCGGCTCAGTCGGGTCGCCCGAAAAGTCGCCCATCACGCCGACGACGAACGGCAGCTCCTTGACCTCGACCGCGCCTTCCGTCTCGACATCGTAGGTGATGTGCACGCGCGGCTTGCGCACCTTCTTCAACTTGTCATGCACGCTGTCCATCGTTGCCCTCCGATTTAGTCGTAGTCGTCAACGCCCAAGCTAGTCGATTTGATTCCCGCCCGCTGCAAAAATAACGTGCGGACATCGACGTCGGGCAACAACTCGGCGAGTAGCGTTTCAAGCGGCAGCCGCGCTCGACGTACGACGTCGCGCAGCGCCGGCCCGACCGGTGCCTGAGGTTCGTGCGTCTCGAAATAGTCGGCGAGCAGGAGAACCTGACCTAGCGCTTGTTCGCGCGACCGCGGTGCGCCGACCGGTCCGGCTGTCCCGTTGCCGATCGCGGTCGGTGCCGCATCGCCGTCGTCGTCGATGGCGGCCTCGGCAGCAATATCGCTGAGGAAGACCGCGCCGGCGTTGTCTTCCAGCAGCTTGAGCGCGGCGGCGAGCGGTTCGCCGATCTGCGAGCCGAAGCGGCCGACCGTACTAACGCCGTCGATCGTCGACATCAGTTCGTTGAGCCCGGCGATCGCCCGGACCAGATCATGCCGCAGTGCGATCAGAAAATCGCGCGACGACCGGCCGATCCCGCCGGTGACCGCGTCGAGTGCCGCCGCCCGCCGCTCGTCGGCGAGCGCCTGCGCATCGTCGTCGGTGCTGCGCGGCGGGGGCGGAGCGAAAGCGACCTCGGCCGACCACAGCGTCACCGGCGCGTCGCCTCGATCCGCCAGCGGGATCAGCTTGAGCGGCTGGAGAAGCGTTCCGGTGCCGCCGCGGCCGAACAGGCCGAAGAGCGCGACGAGGCGGTCCTCGTCGCCCTCATCGTCGGCGCGCGGCCATAATCCTTCGTCCCAAAACGATCGGATCAGTCCGTCGAGCAACTTGAAGCCGTCGGCGAGGCCGGCGATACCGCCGGTGCGCAGCAGCGCCTCGGCGAGCCACGCGGCGACCTCGAGATCCTTGGCCTGCTCGCTCAGGATCGCCACGGCTCCGTCGGCAAGCTCGCTCCACCGGCCGAGCCCGGCCCGTAGCGGATCGCTGTCGCTCTCGGCATTGCTCGCTTCGCGCTCGGCTAGGCGCGCGGCGGCGCGGTCGTCCTTGATGGCGAGATAGGTATCCGATCCCGGCCCGCCTTCGCGCAAGTCGGTGCCGACGACGGTTTCGGGCAACGGGACGAGCAAGGCGTCGATCGCGATCCGCTCGATCACCGATACTCCCCCGATCCGGTTGCGGCTTCTTCCTATTCCGTCCTAGAAGGCGGCGCAAGGCGAGCCGGGGACGGGAACAGATCGTGCTGGAGACGGTTGGCCGCTACCATCTCGAAGGGCGGTTGGGCGACGGCGCGATGGCCGATGTCTATCGCGCCTTCGATCCGCAGATCTCACGGCCGCTGGCGGTCAAGCTGCTCAAGGCAGAATTCCTGCGCGACCGGCAGTATGCCGACCGCTTCCTGCGCGAGGCGAAGGCCGCGGGTGCGCTGAGCCATCCCAATATCGTCACCGTCTATGACGTCGGCGAAGCCAACTCGACGCCGTATATCGTGATGGAATTGCTCGAAGGGTGGCCGCTCGACAAGATCTTAGCCGAGGGTGCGCTCGATCCGATCACGACACTCAAGATCGGCATTCAGCTTGCCGACGCGCTGGCCTTCGCCCATGCCCAGCGTGTCATCCACCGCGACATCAAGCCGTCGAACATCATCGTCGCGCCCGACGGCCATTCGGTCAAGTTGCTCGACTTCGGCATTGCCCGGGTCGGCGACGCCCTGTTCGATAGCGAAAGCGTCCGCACCCAGGTCGGCCAGGTGCTCGGCACGCCCCGCTACATGAGCCCGGAGCAGGCCGTCGGTGGCGAGATCGACGGTCGCAGCGATCTGTTCTCGGTCGGGACCGTCCTCTACGAGATGCTGTCGGGCCGCCGCGCCTTTCGGGGGACTACCTCGGCAACGCTCGCGATCGAGATCATCCAGCGCGATCCCGAGCCGCTTTCGGCCGTCGCGCCGACCACGCCGGGAGGGCTGCAGTTCATCGTCTCGAAGCTGCTGGCAAAACAGCCGGCGCTGCGTTTCGCCGACGGCCGCCAGTTGGCCGACGCGATGCGCAAGGAACTCGCCGCCCTGACCGCGGTCGGGGCCGAGGCCACGTCACGGCCGTCGTACCTTCCCATCCAGGTCCGATTGCCGGTAACGCTCGGCGTCATCACCGCCGTGGTGCTCGGTGTCGCCATCTTCACCGTGCTGACCCGGCAGTATGCGGCCATGCAGAAGGTGGCGCTCGCTTCGGGTAACGCCATCTCGTCGTTCGTCGCCAGCAACGCGGCCCTGCGGGCGGTCGAGAATTCGACGCTGCCCACGGGTCAGCAGGACTGGGTTCCGGTCGAGGCCTTCGTCCGCAGCGCCAGCGCCGATCCGACCATCCGCCGCATCGTTGTCGTCGGTGCCGGTGGCACCGTCCACGCCGCGACCGACCCGACGATGATCGGCCGGACTTACGCCGAGCCGAAAGGCGGCACGGTCGTCGTGCGTCGTGACGATGTCACCGTGTTCAAGGAAGACCGACCCGGCGCAACGGGAGCTTTCCGCTTCCTGCGGCCGATCGTCTATGCCGGCCAGAATTTTGGCGAGGTCGATGTCGAGATCAGCAATAGCCCGCTCGAGGAGGCAGCGCGTCTTGGCGAGATCCTATTGGCCGGCTTAGGCGTGATCACCGTCGGGGGTGTTGCCCTGACCAGTTACTTCGGCGCGCGCGCCCTTGCACGCCCGCTTAGACGAACGTCGGCCGCGCTACGCGAGGTGGCTGGAGGCAATCTCGACTTCCGGATCTCGCACAGCCGTCGCGACGAATTCGGCGAGTTGTTCGACACCTTCAATCTTGCCGCTTCGGCGCTGCAGGACCGCATTCAGTCGACGGAGCATCTCGCGCTCGACACGCCGCTCAGCCCGTCGCCCGAGCAGGCGGAAGCCGTCTCAGCGCCGGCCAACTCCGTGATAGGATCCCAAAAGGTCTTTCCAGGAAGCGCCGATGCCGGCCCGGTCCAGTTGCCGGCGACGGTCGCGTCGGCAGGGGTCGTCGACCGGTCAGAACCGTCGGCCACACCCGCCGAACCGCCGCCGATGCCGGTCGCGGACTTCGCCGCTGATGCCGACACCCCTTCGCTATCGGAACAGGCCGCGCTCGGTGCCGTGTCTCATCCCCGTCTCGCGGCTGCGTCGCACACCGACGACCATGATACGACAGCCGAATCGTTGGCCAGCGCCGCGCCCGTATCGCTTTCGACCGATTTCGACGAGGACGACGACGTCGAGGGGACCGTCATCGGCCCGGCCCACCGTTGACTACCTCGTCTCAGTGGCGACGCAATCGTTCCTGAACCTTCAGCGCACGCGCGAGGTCGGATTGGATCGTTGTGTCGCGAGGGTTGAGCGAAGCGGCGCGGCTGAGCAGCCCGACCGCGCGATCGATCGACCCCCCGACCAGCGCATTGAGCCCGGCCGCACGGAGTTCGTTGGCGGACGCGATCTGGGCCGGCGTTGGCGCGGGCGGCGGCGGAGGTAGGACACGCTCCACAACGGCGGGAGCCGGACCGGCTGCCGCCGCAGGACGCGGTGCGCGTACCTGCCGCGGCGTCGGGGCCTCGCCGGGAACACGAATTACCCGCCCGACGCCCGCCTTCGCCGGCACCGCGATATTGTTGTATCGAGCGAGTGCCCAGAAGCGGTTGGCATTGCCGAGAAACCGCTGCGCAATGGTCGCAAGCGTCTCGCGCGAGCGGATCGTGTACAGAAAACTGCGATCGCCGAGTAATTCCTTGGGATCGGTATCGATCTGGCGCAGCAGGTCGGTCGCGACCGGATCGCCCGGCGTTTCGGCAAGCATCTCGACCAATCCGACTCGGGCGGTCCCAGCCTCACCGTCATTAAGTGCGCCCAGGGCGACGCCTATCCGTTGATCGCGGGTCAACGCGACCGGAACCGGTCCGGCCTGGCGCAATGGCACAGCTGCGACCGGCGTCGGGTTCGGGTTCGACGCGGGCCGCGGCGTCGAGGTGGAACAGCCGGCGATCACCACGGCGACCGCCATCGGTAAGCAGCAAAGATTGCCCGACGTTCGATCCCACCTGTGCATTTGTCGTCCCCTCGTCACCCCCGCCGTGAACGCCATTCAGCGGTCGTCGAAAAACCATTATGACTGCAAAACGATCCGCCACGCGGTTGGCGATTTGCAACGACCACGGGTGTAACACGATCGTCGATAACGAACGGAATTTTCTATCGCCCGTCTATCGTAAGCCCCTGTATCGAGGGCTTTGGTGGTACCGCCAGCCGAGTTCGTCCCGAGGCGATCGCCGCATGGGTGCGAGCGCGATATGCGTGAACAACCACCAGCCGTCCGCTTGTCGCGAACCGGACTTCGTAGCGGCCAAAGGCGGTCTCGATCGGACCGGCGGTACCGGACGGCTGCGCTGATCGTCGCCGACCGACACCTGCAGGCCGAGCTGCAGGATCGCCAATTCATGGCGACGATCATTCTTCACGTCTCGAAGGTTGTGCGCCCGTCTCGGGGGGGGGGCGCTGCTTTGTGCCTGCAGGCCGGTAGCGTAGGGCTCAGCCACCTTCCAATGCGGCCGTAGCCCGGCTACCGTCCACGTTCAACATAATGCCATTCGCCGGATACTGGGTACCTTCATACAGTGGCCGGCGGACGGCATAGAGACGCGGCTTGGCAATCCGCTCGACGCCAATCCGGTCGCCGGCGATCGCGCCGAGACGGTGATAGACGGCCGCATCCTCGCCGATATACAGCCCGACATCCGCCCCGGTCTCGCCGATCGTGCAGAGGATGTCGCCCAGTCGCGGCTGACCTGCGGCCGTGCCGTAGGTCGCCCACTCGAGGGCGCATTGCGGCGTATCGGGAACAAGCTTCCGCGCGCGCCGGGCGATGACGGCGAGCAGGATGCCGGCGAGCGGATTGGGATCGGGGGAAATGAGGGTGCTGCCGCGAAGCGACGCCTTGACCTCGCATTCGGCGATGGCTTCACCTACCGTGCCGCCGTCCGCCGCAATCGCCTGCCATAACGACACCGCCTCGCCGACCATGCGCGGAGCGCGGACGGTGGTCAGCCACTGATAGGGGCCCAAGCACGAAACATCGCCTGCGGCGCGGTTGCGCGGAAAATAACGGACGAACCGGTAATCATAGGTTGCGGTGGTCGGCTGCATGGTATCGTTTCCCTTGCTTGACCGTTCGGTACGCCGGGCTGACTGACGATCGACAGGTGATGCCTGGCGAGGCTGACGAGATTTTGGTGTGTATCGGCTAAAATCACGGAAGGCAGTCTCGCACTGGGCGCCGTTGGGACAACTTATCGGGTCGGTGCCCGGTATGGCAACGCACTTTCCGGTTATCCCGACGCAGATCGAGCCGCGTCGTGGCAAGCCAAGAAGCTTATCGTGGGCGTTGCCATCGCCCGCTCTCGTCGTTTCCGGGGTTGACGGGAATGACCGTGCGGCCGTTTCCCGCGTCGCCGATGATCGCCTCGGGCAACGCCAGCCAGCCATTCATGTCCGGCTTCGGACCGATCCGCGCCGTCGCCCATCGTGCCGTCGAGACGCTGCGACACACCCCGGTCATGGCCGAGCGCGTCGCGCTTGCCGAGCATGTCGCCTGCCAGTACGTCCTTAGGCCGCGATGTCGAACGCGCGTTTGAAAATATCTTTGCCGCCGGCGACATGGTTCACCCGGCGATCATATCTGCTGCCAACGACGAGAAAGAGCGCGCGGTCGCCCGCTGGCGATTGGCTGAGCTAACCCCAACCGCGGCGCGTAGGACAGCGATTTTCGCGTCCACTTTTCCACCCGCGTCGAACCCTTTCTTTTCGCGGCTTCGCGGCTTCGTGTGAGTCATTCTTGCCTCGGCTCGCCCCCGCAATGAGTCACACAAAGCCACGAAGCCACGAAGGTGGCATTGCCGGTAAGGATCCTTTCAGCGACGGAGTTTCGCGTCCCGCTGCACCTCCCCGCCGGGCGGGCTGTCGTCCACGCTGGTGGCCAACCCCGGTCCCCGCGGGTCAGTGCGCGTCCCCCCAGCTCGCTCCGGTGCCGATCTCGACGCCGAGCGGAACGTGGAGGTCGACCGCCGGGCGGTGGGCCTCGGCCATCGTCGTGCGGATGACCTCGCTCGCCGCCGCCACCTCGGCATCGGGCACCTCGAACACCAGTTCGTCGTGGACCTGGAGGAGCATCCGGGTGCCGGTCAGGCCGGCGGCCGCCAGCGCGCCCGGCATCCGCATCATCGCGCGCTTGATGATGTCGGCGGCCGTCCCCTGGACGCGGGCGTTCACGGCGGCGCGCTCGGCGAACTGGCGCTCGCCGACGACCTTCGAGAAGATCATCGGCACGTTCGCCTTGCGCCCGAACAGCGTCGTGACGAAGCCCTGCTCGCGCGCCGTCGCGATCGTCTCGGCCATGTAGTTGCGGATACCGGGGAAGCGGCTGAAGTAGAGGTCGATGTAGCGCCCCGCCTCGTTCCGCTCGATGCCGAGGCGCTGGGCGAGGCCGAAGGCGCTGATGCCGTAAATGATCGAGAAGTTGATTGTCTTGGCGCGCGCCCGCGTGTCGCGGGTGACCTCGCCGAACACTTCCTGCGCGGTCAGGTTGTGGACGTCGCGGCCTTCGGCATAGACCGCCTTCAGCTCGGGGACGTCGGCGATGTGGGCGACGAGGCGCAGCTCGATCTGGTTGTAGTCGGCGGCGAGGATAACGTGGCCTGGCTCGGCGACGAAGGCGTGGCGGATTCGCCGGCCGAGTTCGGTGCGGATCGGGATGTTCTGCAGGTTGGGGTCGGTCGACGACAGCCGCCCGGTCGAGGTCGTGGCGAGGCCGAAGCAGGTGTGGACGCGCCCCGTCGCCGGGTTGATCTGCGCCTGGAGGGCGTCGGTATAGGTGTTCTTGAGCTTCGTCAGCTGGCGCCAGTCGAGGACCCGCGCGGCGATGTCGACGCCCGCCGCCGCCAGCCGCTCGAGTTCGGTGACGTCGGTCGAATGGACCCCGGTCTTGCCGCTCTTCTTGCCGCTCGCGTGGCCGAGCTTCTGGAACAGCACCTCGCCGAGCTGCTTCGGACTGCCGATGGTGAACGGGTGCCCGGCGAGGTCGTGGACCTGCGTCTCGAGGCTGGCGATCTCGACCTCGTATGCCGCCGACAGCCGCGCGAGTTCGGGCCGGTCGACCTTGATCCCGTCCAGCTCCATCGCCGCGACGACCGGGATCAGCGGCGCGTCGACGGTACGGTAGATCGTCGTCGCCCGCTCGCGCCACAACCGCGCGGCGAACTTCGCGTGGAGCCGCAGCGTCACGTCGGCGTCCTCGGCGGCGTACTCGGTCGCGCGGTCGAGGGGGACGAAGTCGAAGCTGATCCGGCTCTTCGCGGTCCCGGTCAGCTCCTTGAACGCGATCGGCTTGTGGTCGAGGTGGCGGATCGACAGCTCGTCCATGCCGTGGCTGTTCCACTTGCCGGCGTCGAGCGCGTAGCTCATCAGCATCGTGTCGTCGTACGGGGCCATGACCGGCGCACCGTGGCGACGGAAGACGATCAGGTCGTACTTGACGTTCTGGCCGATCTTGAGGACCGCCGGGTCGGCAAGGACGGGCGCGAGCCGCGCCATGACGGTGGCGGGGTCGAGTTGGTCGACCGGCTCGGCGAGGAGCCCCTCGCCGGTCTTGTGCGCGACCGGGACGTAGCAGGCCTGCCCCGGTTCGAGCGCGAGGCTCAGCCCGACGAGGTCGGCCTTGACCGGATCGAGGTCGGTGGTCTCGCTGTCGACCGCGACGACGCCGCGCCGCGTCGCCTCGCCGAGCCACCAGTCGAGCCGGTCGAGGGTCGTCACGCACTCATACGCCTTGTGGTCGAACGGGATCGCCGGCTCGTCGTCGGCCGGCGGCGGGGCGTGCGCCGCCTCGGCCTCGCGGCCGAGCTTGGCGAGGAGCGAGCGGAAGCCGTGCTTGGCGAGGAAGGCGGCGAGCGGGGCCTGCGGCGGCTCGCGCAGGGTCAGTTCGGCGAGGGGCACGGCAAGCGGCAGGTCGTCTTTCAGCCGAACGAGCTCGCGCGACAACCGCGCCATGTCGGCGTGGGCGGCCAGCGTCTCGCGCAGCTTGGGCTTCTTGACCTCGTCCAATCGCGCCAGCATCGCCTCGACGGTGCCGAACTGCTGGATCAACTCGGCCGCGCCCTTCGGCCCGACGCCGCGGACGCCGGGGATCGCGTCGACGCTGTCGCCCATCAACGCGAGCACCTCGCCGAGCTGCTCGGGCGGCACGCCGAACTTCTCGATCACGTCGGGCGCGTTGATCCGGCAGTTCTTCATCGTGTCGTAGAGGTCGACGCACGGGCGGATCAGCTGCATCAGATCCTTGTCCGACGATACGATCGACACGTTCATGCCCGCGCGGCATGCCGCTTCGGCGTAGCTGGCGATGATGTCGTCGGCCTCGACGCCGTCCTGCTCGATGCACGGGACGGAGAAGGCGCGGACCGCGTCGCGGATCAGCGGGAACTGCGGCGTCAGGTCCTCGGGCGGCGGCGGCCGGTGCGCCTTGTATCCGGCGTACATCTCGTTCCGGAAGGTATGGCTGCCGGCGTCAAAAATGACCGCCAAATGGGTCGGAGCCTCGGCGCGATTGAGCTCCTCGATCAGCTTCCACAGCATCGTCGTCACGCCGTAGACGGCGTTGACCATGACGCCGCTCGGGTCGTTGAGCGGCGGGAGGCGGTGGTAGGCGCGGAAGATGAAGCCCGACCCGTCGACGAGGTAGAGATGCTGCTTGGCCATGGGCCTATGTAGAGGCGCGGCGGCGCGGGGGCCAGCGGGTGGCCTTCCCTCCCCTTCAGGGGAGAGGCCGGGGTGGGGGAGTCCGGGTGGCGGCGGTCTCTCGCCCGCTCCCCCACCCCCGGGCCGGCGCTTCGCGTCGTCTCCCGCCCCTCCCCCAAAAGGGGAGGGGTTGCGGACATTACCGGTTCGGCCGGCGCGTCCGGAACGGCGAATTATACTGGCTGTAATCGCCTGCGACGCTGACCGTCGTGCCGTCGGCGAGCGTCGTCGTCTCGCTCGCGAACACGTCGCGATAACCGTTCGAGCCGAACGCCACGCCCGCCTCGCCGTGGACCTGCGGCTTTCGCTTCTCGCCGGGCAGCGCCAGCGCGGCGTCACCGCGGGTCGCGGCGAGCAGGTCGGCGGCGCGGTTGCGCTCAGCGCCGTCGGCCTGCGCCGCCGCGATCTCGTCGGGCATCAGCCGGTGCTCGACCGGGGCGGTCAGCATGACCGTATCGACGGTGGTCGGCGGCGACACCGGTGCGGTCGCCTGGGCGAGCGCGGCCGACGGAACGACGGCAAGCAGGAGCGCAAAACGGATCATGCCGCCAGCCTAGCCGGGCGCCGCGCGGCCGCCAAGCCCGTCACGGCCGCCGCC
>CAHJWT010000002.1 GCA_903643075.1 Sphingomonadaceae bacterium
TGGGGTCTTACCGCTCCACGAACGCAAACTCATGCTGGCCGTCCCGCATTAGTAGGGCTCGCTTGCCATCCTTGCTGCCGACGACGAGTGGCGTGAACAGCAATGTGGGATCGAGCGCAACGAAGCTGACGGTGCCGTCGTCATTGTGTTTCGTTCCCATCGGCGTCGTCATCGTACGGAACGCGAACTGCACACCGCTGCCTGCGCGGGACACAGCGATCGGCCCAAGGTCCGCGTTAAAATAGTTCGATGCGAGGGCAGCCGCAGCTTGAACATCGGGTTTGATCGACACTCGTTCGCGCTCGGTAGCAAGTTCAGCGTGAATGCGCTTGGCTGATGCGGCAACATCGGCGACTGCCTCAGGCTTGCCATCGTAGAGAAGTTCCAGGAGGCGGCGCATGAACGGACGCAGCAGCGACTGGCCGTTGTCGGAGTTCGTCAGGATCACCGCGCCGACGTTGGCCGAAGGGATGATAATGATGTCGGTCTTGTAGCCGGCGAGGCTGCCGCCGTGGTGGACCACGTCGATGCCGTAGGTACGGTCGACCTCGAGCCCCATCCCATAGACCTGGTCCTCGCCGACCGCGACGTTGGCGACACGGCGCTGCAGCAGGTTCTTCGTCGAGATATACTGTTGCCCATCGTCGAGCCTGCCCTCGTTCAGCTCGAAGCGAACGTATTTGATGAGGTCGCCGGCCGTGGACCAGGACCCGCCCGCCGCCCCGTACCGCGTGAAGGCGTAGTTGAGTTTCATGCCCGCCCCGAGGATCGGCACCGGGTTTCCGTCGATCGCATCGGCGTGGGGCCGCGCCCAGTCGCCCCGCGTCGCCTGGTCGAAGTCGAGCGTGGTCCGCGTCATGCCGAGCGGTCCCCAGACCTTCTCTCGCATTGCGCGGGCGAACGCCCGATCGAGCGGTAGTGCGGGATAGGCGAGATGCCCGCCGATGTAGCCGGCTGCCGACGCCATCAGATTGCTGTACTGGAAAACCTCGCCGAAACCGCTGGTGGGCTCGGTCGCGGCGAGCTGGGCGAACGTATCCGATGCGGCCGCTTCTGGGTCGGAGTTGAGGATGACCTGCATGTCCTTGCGGGGCAGTCCGGTGCACGCGCAGACCAGATTTCGCACGAGCACCTTGCTTGTGGTCTGGGCGCTTCCGAGGCGGAACGTCGGATACACCTGTGTCACCGGCTCGTTCCAGGCGAGCTTGCCCTCGTCGACCAACTTGGCCAGCATCAACGTGGCCATGCCTTTGGTATTGGACGCGACGGCGAATTCGGTGTCTCCGTCGACCGGAGTCGAGTCGCCGAGCAGCCGCACACCCAAGCCACCAGCGTAGATCGTCTTCTCGCGTGTGGTCAGCGCGAATGCGGCACCGGGCACGCCGAGCTCTTGGATCGACTGCTCGATGAACCGCTGGAGCTCGGCGATGCGAGCGGCGTCCATCGGGTGTGCCGTGCGGCCGTCGAAGCGCTCGCGGGCATAGCCTGCGGGCCGGAGGCTCTGCCCGATAAGACCTGTCGCTGCGAGGCGCTTCTCGCCGGTGCCTTGGTTGCCATCGACGAGCAGGACGGTCCACGCGGTGCCCTTGCGGAAAGCGAAGGCGTAGAGGTCGCGCTTCTCGTTGGGGGAGGTCTCGTAGTCGACGAACTGCCGCTCTTCCCACCCGTCGCGTGGGGCGCGCGCTGTGATCAGCTTGGGCGGACGGTTCTGGCTCGGCTTCCACGCGGCCCATGCCGTCCCTGCGGCCGCTTTGGCGTCGGCCGCTGGCCCGACGTCGACCACCGCGACACCAAAATCCTTCTCGGGCGCGAAGAGTTCGATCAGCTTCGGCTTCACCTGCTCGACCCAGCCTTCAGGAGCAGTGAACGTGGCACCGGACGGGGTCTTGTCGGGTCGGTCAGCGGCAGCTGGAGAGGGCACGGCCGGGGCGGTGGGGGCGGCGGGCGTGGCGGAAGTATGGGCCGCGGCGGCCGAAGCCGCTCCGGCCAGCGCGATCGCTAGCAAAGCTCTCCGAATGAGCATCGATCTCTCCCCTTAATCGACCTCACGCTACAGCGTCGCTAATTCGCGCGCAAAGAGGTTTGGTGGTGCGATCGAACTTACCAACTCGCGCCATCAATGCCGGGCTAGGGCCTGAACCGTACTTCCGGGTCGAGATGAACGAGTGGCCGGAGCTGGAAAGCGGCAAAGCAGGCGCGAATGTCGGCTTCTGGGGTATCAGTCCGGTGTGGACTGGACTTGGCATGTAAAAGAGACCGTGCTTCCGCCGCGGTCATCAAGAAACGCATTGACGTAAGGGCTACTGCCGACCCGCCGGCTATAGTGACGCATTTTGTATCGCGCGAAGAGTGAACGGTCCATCTTGAGGTTTGCCGCCTCGACGACCTGCGCCACTGTCACTCCTTGGTCGAACGTCGTCACATACAACGCATTCGCATCGCCGATCATCCCGTTTAGCTCCAGCGATCGGACGGGTAAACCGAAGATCCTTGTGCCTGATGGCCCAGGGACCCTACCTCCGGAGCTGTCGAGCTCGCCATCGCGCCCCTCTCTCGTGAAGCCAAGCGCCCTCAGCAGCTTCAGATCACGGGCTCGCGCGGCGCGGCCATCCTGTGTACCGTGGTACCGGTTCGCCAACGCGATAGGGTCGCCGTCGAATACGCACATGAACGCTCTTATATACTCGCTCGGCAGGACTGTACTGATTTCAGTCGGCTTGATCGCTCCACTGCTCTTCGATCGCGGCTCGGCTTTGACCACATCGGAGGCGCGTATGACGCTCGCGTACGCCGGGTGAGTTCCACTGAGCATCAAGGCTGTCAGCGCAACGATGCACGAACCCAATGTCTTCATGATGCCGCCCATCATTGTGAAAAAAACCACGTCGACACCGAACTTTCCCGATCGTCCATGCTGATTGAGCAACTTGCGCACCTCAAGCGCGGTCGGCCAAAGATGCCGTGGAAGCAGGTCATTGTTCGGATTTGTACTCATGGTTGTTCGAAGATCGGGATCGCGAACTCCTCCATGGATGTTCCTTCTTTATCCGCAGGAACAAACGCACCTGGTCTCTGAAGAAACATGCCTTGGGTGCCATCCGGACGGAAATATAGCACTCCGGGATGATTAAATTCATCGGGTAAGCCGATACAGTGCCCAAACTCGTGACTATAAGTCCAATCGGGTGTAGTAGCGGCGATATGCATTTCGATTGGACTCGAACCGGCTGCAGCGCGGACGAACGGTGGCCGGTCCGTTCGTCCCGGAATAATTGGCAGGTCATTCGTCGTCGGGTAGACGTGCATTGCGTAGTCGGCCCCAGATGGGGTCCACAGGATTTGAAATCTCACCTGCAGCAGCCGTTCGACTCCTAGCAGTCGGCGACCAGTGGCATCGAAGGGCAAGACTTTGATGGCCAGACGGTGCTGATTCCATAGAGCGTTGACGCGATCGACCAGCGTGTCCTTCGCCTTCTGGATTTCGCCGGCGGACACAGCGATGCCCGGAGCAGGGACTGCGGCAAACTTCAAAGTGACCAGAACTCGCCGGCTCGTGGCGGCTGTCACAGCCAGCCCAGCTCGGTAACCGGGTGCATGGAGCGTTAGCCGGTTGGCACCCGCCGTGTCGTCATAGTAGCTGTAGTAGACGCCTGAGCTGTTGGCCGTGGTGATCCGTCCATGTGCGTCGAACCAGTGTAACTCGCCGCCCATTCCAGCGTCCTTGCCTCAGCATGCGCTCGCAGCAGCTGCCGAGCACGGACCCACAACGGCAAGTTCGGATCGCCGTTCCGTAAGCGATTCTTCGACCGCGGCCGAGTAGATAGCGTCGAACTCGCCGCCTGCCCGCGCCGCATGCCCGTGTTCCTCACGCACAGTTCAGCGGCAGCGCCGAGATCCAAACAGCCGCTACGCCTGAGATGAATGAATGGGGTGGATGGCTCCCGCTCACGGCATCGAGGTGCCAAGATGTGAAGGCTGTCAGGCATTCACAAGCATAAGGAAGCCACCCGTCATGGAGATTAGCACGATCGGCCTCGATCTGGCCAAGAACGTCTTTCAGGTGCACGGCGTTGATCAGGCGGGCAATGTAATTGTCCGCAGGACGCTGCGACGAGCGCAGGTTCTGCCGTTCTTTACGAAGCTACCGCCTTGCCTTGTCGGCATGGAAGCGTGCGGCACGGCGCATTATTGGGCTCGCCCGATCGGTGCCTGCTGTTCGCATACAGCGTTCGCGTGTAGCCCGTCGAGCCGAGAGGCAAACTCCGGCCAACCTCTGCGGATGGATGCCGTTCCCGCTGCCTGCGACCAGTCCGTCAGAAGCTGCGCTCCGCGTCCCGATCGCGGATCGACCGCATCGGCCAGCAGGCCAAAATCCAAGTTATGATCAATATTGAGAAACTCAAGGAGACAACTAGCTGTAACCTTTCGTCTCCACAGCGGCTCGACTTGGCTCTTGATTAGTGTATCACCTTGGTATTTAGTCGTCGATCAATAACCATAAGGCTTACATTCGATTATTCATTACATCTTCACTATTATTGCGCGAGAGAGATTTGTGATGCTCGACGTGCGAGTTAACCATGTAAATACATGCGCCATTCCTATTTTTTGTGCTAAGTCCAAATCAGCAAGAGGGGAATTCAATGTTCATTAAAATGTGTGAATCTGTTGTTAAAGTCGCTGCGTTTGCGACGTTTGTGGTATTAACCTCGACAGCTGGAAGGGCAAATTCGACGTTCGTCACCGGCACTGCGTCACCATTAACGGCTGCCGCCAACCTAGACTTTACGATTACTGTTCCGAAATTTCTTTATATCCGCGTCGGCACAGGCGCGAACTTCGCCAATGTGGCGACGATCGATAATATCATCTTTACCGTTCCTGCGGCGAACATTGGCAACGGAACGCCGGTTGTGGGCGTCGGTGGCGATCTGACTGCTGGACAGGTTACCGCGCGAGTAATCGGCAACAACGGCGCCATCTCGTTCAGCTCGACGACGCTTGGCCCGCTCAACGACGGAGCCGGCGATACCATCTCCTATACGCAGCTGGGCGTTGCCGTCGCGGCGAATACGACGACTCCGGTCCTGCCGCATCCGGCCTTCGTCGACGGCGGCACGACGACGATCACGCTCCCGACGCAGACCGGGGGCAAGGTCACCAACCTCGACGCGAAGTGGACCTTCACCTACCTCAATACCGCGATCGTTCCCGCCGGCACCTATGGCGGCGTCAATACCCAGAACGGCCGCGTCACCTATGCGGTGTCGATGCCATAAAGCCGGCGTCGGCATCGACCGGTTGAGGCATGCATCTGATCTCCAGTGCGGCGCGGTGGTTCCGCCGGGCCATGGTCCTGCCGGCGACGGTGGTTCTCGGCACGGCCGGCCCGGTGGCAGCGTACACCATCACCATTACGCCGGGGACGCGCGCGCTCTATCTGCAGATCGGGAACGGCACCTACACCGGCGGCAACTACAACGCCGGTGGGCAGCCGGCGAACAATCCGACGGTCAACGTGGTCAGTCTTACCGTGCCCGCAGCCCAGGTCGGCGACGGCACGGCACTGGCGATGACCTCGAACAGCACGACAGCGAACAGCTTTATCGACGGTTTCGCACTGTGTAACCCGCCGGCACAGGTCTATGTTGGCGGCTGGGCGCGGACCCCGACCGGCGCGGGAACGGCAACGCTGACCATCGTCACGCCGCCCGCCCTGACCAGTGGAGCCGACAGCATTCCGTTCAACCAGATCAGCTGGGTGTCGTCAGGTAACGGCGATACGGTGCTGGCGATCCCGTCGGGAACCTTCGTCGGCGGCACGCAGACGCTGACGACGATCGCGGCGAACACCTGGAAGGAGGAGTGCTTCACCTTCCAGTACGCCAACACGACCGTGCCGGCGGCTGGAACCTACACCGGCCGCGCGGTCTTCACCCTGTCGCTGCCCTAACGGCGCGGCTATGATCCACCGAGACCGCCTTTCCGCCGTCGTGCTGTCGACGGCGCTGGTCGTTATCGTCGCCCGCCAGCCGGCGTCCGCTCAAGTAGCCAACGCCGGACCCGTGGTCGCGACGCTCGACGACAGCGGCACGGTCGTCGTCAACCCATCATTGCGAATGCGGTGGCGGCGGCTGGTTCCCGGACGGGGGTTTGACAACACCGTCATCGGCGAGACCGAGGTCAACGTCCATCTCTCGGCCGTACCGTGGATCGGGCGGCGCGTCCGTATCTACATGACGCTTGGCCGCGGACCGACGGCGGCCGGTCCCGACGTCCGTGCGGAGTGGCCGGCTGGTGTCACCATGCTGGCGGGCGCGGTGACCAGCGGGGGCCGGGCGCTCGTCTTCGCGGGTATCGTGCGTGCCGCGGCGCTCAGCGACACGCTGCACCTGGCCCTGTCAGCGGATGGACGGCAACTCACTACGCCGACCGCGCTCGATTTCCGCTTCCAGATTGAGGCCGATCGATGATCCGTGTTCTTCGAAGTCTCGGCGTCGCCGGTGCCGTTGCGGCGGTTACCGCGCCGGCCGGCGCGCAGCTCTTTGCAGTGTCGGCATCGCCGCCGCGCTTCGAACTAACCGCCGATCCCGGGCAGACCGTGCGCAGCGTCGTCGAGCTCGAGAACGCCGCCGACATCGCCGCCGTATATTCGGTCGCGACCGCCGACTGGACGCTCGCCGCCGACGGCGGCGTTGCGTTCAGCGAAGCGCTGACACCCGGATCGTGCCGGTCGTGGGTCGCGCTTGAAGCTCGGTCGATCCGCGTCCCACCACGATCGCGGTATCGATTCCGCTTCGAGGTAACGCCGCCAGCCGGCACCCCGCCGGCCGAATGCCGCTTCGCCGTGCTGTTTGCCGGCACCGAGCAGTCGGTGAAGCCGACCCACGGCAGTGCCGTATCGGTGGTCGGGCAGATCGGCGTCATCACCTATGCCGAAGTCGGAGCCGTGGCGCCGCAGGTCGACGTTATCAACAATGACGTCGCAAAAATCGCCGGCGTGCTGACACCAGTCTTGACTGTACACAACGCCGGAACGGCGCATGGCCGCCTGTCGGGGCTACTGCGCGGCGTCGATGCAAACGGGGTACGCCGCATCTTCACGCCGTCGCCGCTGCCCATCCTGCCTGGCGAGACGCGCACATTGTCGCTTGATCTCGACGAAACGCCAGCCGGGGGCACGCGGACGCAGCTCAATGCCGATCGACCGGAGGCGCCCGCCAAGCCGATGGGGGAGGTTCGCCCGGCCGCGATTGCCTTCCCGCTGACGATCAAGGGCACGCTGCGCGACGGTGCTCGGGCGTTCAGCTTCACCGGTACCTTCAGCCCGTGACCCGTGCCGCCCGACGTTCCGCGCAAGTGATCGTTCCGTTGCTGCTGACCATGCTTTCCGGCCTTCCTGCCGGCCTGCATGCTGCCACTACGGCCACTGCGACCGAGCCCGACGATGATTCGGAGGCGTTGCCGGACGGCAGCGCCCGTGCTCATCCGGACTACGTCGATCGGTTGATCGGGGGTCTGGCGCCGCTGCCGATCGATTCGGACGAGGGGTCCGGCGGTCCCGCGACGGGACGGCCGCGGTCGCTGACGGTCGAGAGCAGCGCGACCCAGCTGTCGCCGTCGTCGCGCCGGCAGATCGCCGGTGTCGGCGTCGACCAGCCGTCGACCGAAGCCGGCGTCGCAGTATCCGGCCGCTTCGACACGGGCAATTACGGTGTCCTGGGGCTCGACGGAACCCTGCGCTACGGCAACTTCGCCGCGGGCTTCGGCAGTTCCACCGCGAGCAGCGTCGGCGTGCGCAACCAACCGTCCGTCGGCGGAACATTGACCCTCAGCGATATCGGCATGCCGATCGGTCGCGGCTGGGTGGCCGACAGCACGGCCGGCGTGGTCGACCCGCGGCCGATCCTGCTCGCGCAGGCGCAGTCGCGGTTCTACCTGCCGAGCCAGCCGCTGCTCGGCGCGCAGATCGTTCTCACTGACCTTCCCCGCGACGGCCATGCGTCGAGCGATCAGGCCTTCAGCGTCAACCTCGCCGTCGGGGAACCGGGATTGCCCGGCGGCCTGCGCCTTGCCCAGTTTCGCGGTCTTGGCGGCTTTGAGGCGACCGGCGGCGCGGAATTCCGCCCAGCCCCCAGTTTTGCCATCGGTGTCGAGGCTATCGACGCTATCCATGTCCGCGATCCCTACGGCATTGTGTTCAGCGATCCGGCCGCGGGCCGGCTCGACGGCCAGTCGGTCCTGGTCGCCGCGAGTGCCGGCGGCACCGACTGGCGGGTCCAGGCCAACCTTCAACATTCGCGGACGAGCCGGACTGGAGCCGACCCGGCGGGTCTGCCGTATCAACCTTTCACCGGCCTCGGCAGCGCCAACGTCGGTCCCGGCAGCGCGACGGGAGCATGGGTCGACGGCGTCGTCGACCACGGGCGCGTCTCGCAGAGTGTCGGCCTGTTCTACCTCGATCCGCGCCTCGCATGGGGGGCGACGCCGATGATCAACGACTCCTACGGCGGTTATTACCGGATCAACGTGGCTGACGCGCGGTGGCGCTGGTTCGCCGGGATCGACGTCAGCCGCACCGTCAGCGGCGCCGGGCTCGACAGCGAATACTTCGATGCTGGCGCTCGCCGCCAGCTCGCAGGCCTCGCGCTCGGCGGCGAGATCGCGCTTCGCGTCATCGGCGCGGGCCGGAACGCCGCGTCGCTCAATTCCGACGTAGCGACGGTCGGAGCCAAGCAGGTGATCGGCTACGTCGAGATCCAGTCGCGCCTCGGCTTGACGCGGCTCGAGGCGAGCTACGGCTTCGACCGCGAAGAGCGGCTTGCCCACGTCAGCGCCACCCAGACATGGACGCTGCCGTCGTGGCTGCCGTCAAGCACCCGGCTCAGCACGCAGGTCTCTTACGACAATGAGCGCGACGGCGACCCGTCCGGCGGCGGTGCGATCACCGCCCGGGGCGATGGCATCGGCGTCGCCGTCACGGCCGGCGGCGACCTCTTCTCACGGATTAGCGTCGATGCCAGCATCGCGTACGGCGGTACCTCGAACGGCGCCGGCGGCGTCGGTGCTGGCTCCGCCAGTCTCGGCGTGCTCGGCAGCTTCGGAGGGTTTGGCAGCAACGATGATCAGCACGAGCAAAACTTCTCGGCGACCTTGGCGGCGACCGCGCGCCTGTCGCCGCGCTGGACCGTGACCGGCAGCTTCACGGACTCAGAAACGTACGCCCAGCAAGCGTTTGGTTATGATGGGCTGGCCAGCGCGGTGCCGGGCCTTGCCGCCGCGCCGTCGATCACCCGTGACCATTTCCGCCTGATTTCGGCGGCAATCGCTGTGCGCTACAGCTTTGCCGCCGGTCGAGCGCCTGCGGCAACCGGCAACCGGACCTACACCGGCACCGGTACCGGCGCCATCGCCGGCCACCTCTTCCTCGATCTTAACGGTAACGGCCGGCGCGATCCGGGCGAGGCCGGCGTTCGTGACGCTCTCGTTGTCCTTGACGGCCGGGCGGCGGTACGCACCGATGGGGCCGGCTACTACCGCTTCGACAACGTATGTGAAGGGCGGCACGAGATTGGCGTTCAGGGAGATGCTCTTCCGCTTCCATGGCATTACCGCAAAGCCGAAGACCACGGGCAGACCGCGCTTCAGGATGGTTTCCGCGCCGCCGTTGATGTCAACATTCGCGCTACGGCTCTGATGGACATTGGAGCAATGCAGTAAGGGCAATGTATCGCAAGGTGATAATTCCGACGCAGCCGGAATGGTCCGTTCACGTCGTTAGCGCGTCCAACTTTGGGTCATGCCGTTGGGAGATCGACTCCAAGTGACGGTTGCTGGGCTCGAGTTCCGAGTAGGTTACGTCGATCCGTGACCCGCTGGCCACGACGTCTCATCAGCTTCCGTACCAGCTCGACGATGGCAGCGACGATCCATACCGCGCCGTAGATCACCGCACTCCACCATGGGTAATCGTTGTAGACGCCGTAGCGACCGAACGAGATCTGCCCGCCGCGCGCATCGGCGTGGAACCCGGAAGGGATGACGAGAGGACCCGCCGTAAACTTCTCAGAATGAGCCACATCGGTGGATCGAGCCGAAGGCGGCAGGCCGCAGCCTGGTATCGTGCCCGCGCGACCCTCCGCCGCTCGCGCAGGGCGCTGAACGAACTTCGAGACTCCAGGTGGCGCAGTCGCGATGGCGCGCTCGTCAGCTCAAGAAGCTGTGCCGGCAGGAGCCGACGCCGGCGCCGGGAGCCGGGAACGCTGAGGCAACGGCCGAAAGTAGGCAACAGGTCGCAGCCTGGATGCGTGAGGCCAAGCCGTTCGTGGGGGCGAGCAAGCGAAAGAAGGCTTAGCTCCGTGAACGTCCGCTGCCTACGTCCTGTCACTTAGGAGCGGCCACTCCGCTACCCACCAATTTCGCGCAGTCGAGCGGCATCATCGGGCTCTCAAGAGCCGTCATGCCCGAAATGAACGGCTGTCCGGAGTAGGGAAGGTCACCTTGGCCGCTGATTGACCGCAACTGGGGGGTCTAAGCCGCGCGATACGAACAATTTAACCGCGAATTAGCTAACCGCGTACCTCAATGTAAGCCTCAGCCCAGGCCGGACGAAGGGGTTGATGATACAGGCGTAAGCACGTCGGCCGCAGTACGGTAGGTCTGGTGATGTGCCACTGGCCGGCGGGCCATCATATCTCGCGCAAGTGCGCCTTGAGGAACTCGATCAGCCGGCGGGTCGCAAGCGGTAGGGCGCGGCCCGGCAGGTAGACGGCGTGCAGCCATCGCGTTGCCTCGGGCACGTCGCTTAGCAGCGTGACGAGGCGGCCGGCCGCGATGTCGGCGCGCACCAGCGGCTCCGGGAGGCGGATCAGGCCCAGCCCCTCGGTCGCCAGCGCCCGCTGGCCGTCGGCGTCGTTCGCGCGGTGGCGGATGGTGGGGAAGTGGATGTTCCGCTCGGTCCCGTCCCGGCGATCGACGAACGTCCAGACGTCGCCAGAACTTCGTTCGCTGTAGGCGATGCAGTCGTGGCCGGAGAGCGCTTCCAGCGTGGTCGGGGCGCCGCGCCGCTGGACATAGGCGGGCGAGGCGCAGACGATCACCGATATGGGCGCGAGCTTGATGGCGATCAGGCTCGAGTCAGGCAGGATGCCGCCGCGGATCGCCAGGTCGATGCGCTCGTCCAGTAGATCGACCGTGCGGTTTTCGGCCCGCAAATGCAGGCTTATCGCCGGGTTCTCGGCCGCGAACTGCGCCAGGACCGGGCCGATCGTGGCGCTGAACACCCCGGGAAGGGCGATGCGGAGCACGCCGTGCGGGCTGATCTGCTGGGCGGCGGCCTCTTGGTGGGCTGCTTCGAACTCGGCCAGGATGGCGCGGGCACGATCGTAATAAGCGAGGCCGACATCGGTGGCTGAGAGCGCGCGCGTCGAACGATGGAGCAGCCTGGTGCCGAGCGACGCCTCCAGCGTGTCGATGTGCTTGGCGATCATCGCCGGCGATCGCTTTAGCGCGCGCGCCGCCGGTGCGAAGCCGCCGAGGTCGATGACCCGGATATAGACTTCCAGACTTTCCAGTCGGTCCATCGCCAGCACCCTGCATTCAACACCGCAGGTGTTCAATCCTCTCGCCGCTGGCCGGCTTATCCCGGCACCAAGCGCCACCACCTTTCGTGAGCAGTCAGCGGGTGCGAGCCCCGCCTTGAGAAAAGGAACGGACATGGGACTAGGTACCGAGCACGCTCCGGCGCAACCGCGCGAGCCGCAGCCTTACACGTGCTGGGAGATCGACGTCCGCCTGTTCGACGATCGGATGCAGGAGATCGATGCATTCTCCTGCCGGCAGGACGTCTACGCAGCGCCGGACCAGTTCTTCGTGCGTCTCACCCGAACCGACGGCAAGGGCGTGTACGAGGATCGGGGCGCCATGAAGGACGCCACCACTGCGGAGGGCAAGAGCGGCTTCGGCGGCCGCTTCACCGCGCGGGTGTTCCAGAACGGCGCCTTGTTCACGCAAGGGACCGGCGGGGACGCGGACTTCATCATGCTCGCGACGCCCACCGGCCCGGACCATGTGCGCTGCTTCCGCCGGTTCGAGGTCGGTCAGCCGACGACCTTGTGGGGCAAGCAGGTCGAGGCAGGGATTTATTTCTGCACGACGGAAGATCAAATGGTGGAGACGCGGCCGAAGCCGCCGGCCGAATTGATGGAACCGCTTGTCCAAGAGAGATGAAGCAGGGGAAATCCTTACTCGGAACGGAGCGAGCGAGATGACCGTCAAGTTGATCAACGTGTTCGCGGTGCCCAGGGGCGCTGTCGACGAGTTCCTGAAACGCTGGAACGAGACGATGCAGGTCTATGCCCGGAGCGAGGGTTTCATCGATACCCATCTCCACCGCAACACCGGCGTGGGCAACCAGACGTTCAACTTCATCAACATCGCGCATTGGGCCTCGAACGAAGCCTTTGTCCAGGCCCACCGCGACTATGTGCCCGGCGAGGAGAGCATCGCCGGTATCAGTTTTCATCCGGCGGTGTTCGAGGAAATCATCATGACCAAGAACCTCCTCGACGCAAGCTCGGCCGGCGACGAGTGATAAGTCGAGCTATAATGACTTCGTTAGTTCGTCGCGGAAGGATGGATTGATGAAGATCGTAATATTCGGGGCGGCTGGTGGACTGGGCCGGCAGCTGGTCGCACAGGCGCTGGCGGCGGGGCACGAGGTGACCGCCTTCGTCCGCGGCGAAGCCGGCGACGTCCCTACCGGCGTCAGGACGGTCGTCGGCGACGTGCTCGATGCCGTGGCGGTGGCCGGGGCCGTCGTCGGGCAGGAGGCGGTGATCGACGCGATCGGCGTGCGAACGCCGTGGAAGCGGACGGGCTTGGAGCCCGACGCCGCGCGTAACATCGTGCTTGCCATGCAGGCGCACGGCGTCCGGCGGCTGATCGTCACCTCCGCGCTGGGCGTGGGCGACAGCCGGGCAGTCGCCGGCTCGTTCTACGACTACGTCCTGCTTCCGACATTCTTGCGCGGCTCGACCAAGGACAAGGCCGACATGGAGGCCGACATCGCACACGCCACAGACATCGACTGGACGGTCGTGCGCCCGGCCGTGCTGACCGACGGCGAGGCGACGGGGCAGGTTCGAGTGTTTCCGCCCGACGGCAAGCAAACGGTGCACAAGATCGCGCGCGCCGATGTTGCCGCGTTCATGGTCGCGCAGCTCGGGTCCGATGCGTACGCCGGTCAGGCTGTCACGATCGCGACGTCCTGACCCCATCGATGAAGGTTCTGGAGCGCTGCCATGCCGTTGAAGATCATCTGTCTTGAGGAGCACGTCTCCGACCCGTCGCTTGGCAAGGCGGCGCAAGCCGCCACGGTCGCCGCCTTCCCCTACTTCGCCGATCTCAACAGCCGGTACAGCGACGATCCTGATGCGCCGGGGCAGCTGCCGGCGCTTCAGCCGGGCAGGCAGGCAGCCAGGCTCGCCGCGGCCCCGGCCGCCGAGCGGATCGCCGCGATGGACGCTAACGGCATCGACGTACAGGTGCTATCCTACTCCGACTTGACCCAGCTGGTGCCGCCGGGGGCGGCTCAGGACCTTGCGCGCGACGCAAACGACCGGATGGCTGCTACCATCGGCGACCACCCGACACGTCTCGCCGGCTTCTGCACTTTGCCCTGGCAGGACCCGGACGCCGCGGTGCAAGAGATCGAGCGTGCGGCCCACGAGCTCGGACTCTACGGCTGCATGCTGTCCGGCCACCCGGGCGAGGACGCGCTGATCGACGATGCGCGCTATGCGCCGGTCCTGGCCGCGCTGGAGGCGCTGCGGATGCCGCTCTACATCCATCCGGGCCCGCTGCTCCCGGCGGTGCAGCGGCCCTATTATGCCGGGTTCGACAAGGAAGTGTCGGCCAGGTTCTCGCTGATGGGCTGGGGCTGGCACCTGGAAGCGGGCATCCAGGTCGTGCGGCTGATCCTGTCGGGCGCGCTCGACCGCCATCCCGGCCTCCGGCTGATCAGCGGTCATTGGGGCGAGATGGTGCCGTTCTTTCTCCAGCGCATGGACGACATGATGCCGTCGGAGGTGACCGGCCTGTCCCGGACGATCAGCCGGACATACCGCGATCAGGTCTCCGTCACGCCCAGCGGAATGCTCAACCTCCCGCACTTCCGCTTCATCCACGAGGTGCTGGGAGCGGAGCGAATCATGATGTCCGTCGACTATCCCTACCTGACCATGCGCGGTGCGCGCGCCTGGCTCGAAGTCCTGCCGATCGACGAGGACGAGCGCGCCGCCATCGCGCACGGCAACGCGAAAGCCCTGCTGCGACTATGATAACCTCAGCTGCGCCCGATGCCGTTGAGAACGTCGCCAACCTCGATCAGGAGGCAGCCCGGTTAGACGAAGATCGACATAATCATTGCTTAGGCAAGCACAACTGAGTGGTTCAGGTTTGATGAACAAGAGTCCGCTTCCGGGAACCGATTGAGCCGCGCTGAGTGACCGGGTGTGGGGTCATCGCCCGATTAGCTCAGTGCCGATTGCGACGCTTGCCAAGGAATGCTGAAAAGCCGGATGAAAATACACGCGTGAAAAATCGACCGCACGCTCGCCCTCTGTGAAGCTGGTCAGCGTCGTCTCAAGCAGCTTGTCCCAGACAAGAACGTCAAGCGCGGGACCGACCTCGACCGGGGGACGCCGGACTTCGACCAGGCATTCGACGCGGACCACCGCCAAACCGATATCCGCGAGCATGCGGGGCATCGGCTTGTCTTCGATTTCGTCGGCACGGTGCCGTCGCCCGATCTCAACTGGCTGATAGCTGAAGGCGACGCTGTGCGGGTGCCGGTCGACCAGCCGTAGTCGGGCGCACCGCCACATCACGGTTCCGGCTGGGAGGCCGAACGTCCGACACGCCGTCCACGGGGCGATGATTTCGGCTGTTCCAATCAGCCTGAAGGTGAACAGGTCGATGTTCGCCGTTAGCGGAGTGATCGCATCCTGATGCGGGACGAAAATCGCCCGCGGTCGCCGCCCCTTGCCGCGCGCGATCAGCCCTTCGCCAGCGAGGCGCTGGAGCACTGCTCGCGCCGTCGCCAGACTGACGCCGAAACGGCGCGACAGGTCGATCTCGCCCGGAAAGTCATCGCGTCCGACGTAGAGGCCGTCGAGCACCTCGCCACGCAGAAGCTCGTAGATCTGGTGATGGAGGGGAACATCGCTGGCGAACAGCGCGCGCGATCCTGACATGACCGCTGCATACCGTACTAGCCCGGCGGGGTGAAGCGACGCCGCTGCCCGCAATGGGGTGATGCGCAGACGGCCGCCACCGCGTGGCGACGGTTCAGAACGCGATCGACGCACCGATCCCGTACGTTCGCGGCGCGTTGCCATAGGTCGCCGGGTAGCCGATGCTTTGCGTGCTGGCCTGCGTGATCACTTTCTCGTCGAACAAATTGCGTCCGAACACCGTCAGCGACAGCTTGCTGCCCGGCGGCGTCCAGCGAATCGAACTGTTGAGGATGACGTATGCGGGCTGCCGTAGGAAGTTGTCGGCCTCGAAGAAGTAGTCGCCGTTGTAGTTGCCGGTCACGTTGAAATCGAGCGTACCCCGCCCGAGATCGGCGTGGTAGTCGAGCGCCGCCGTTGCGGTGAACTCCTGGGCCAGCGGGAGGCGGTGGCCGGTGGCGTCGCCGGCGAAGATGATCGCGCCGCCGCCCGCGCGTGGGGTCGAGAAGACCGCGCCGGGATAGTTGCTGAAGCTGGAATGTTCGACCTCGATGCCGCCGGAGGCGCGCAGCCGCGGTGTGATCCGCGCCTCGAAGTCGACGTCGAGGCCGTAGAGGTTTGCGCCGGGTCCATTGACTACGGTCTGCGTCAGTCCAACGAACTGGATGACCTGGAGATTGGTGTAGTCGTAGTAGAAGCCCGCGAGGTTGAGGCGCAGCCGGCGGTCGAAGAGTTCGGTCTTCAGCCCGACTTCGTAGGCGGTGAGCTTCTCCGGCAGATAGGCCGGGTTGGCCGGGCTGACGGTGTTGAAGCCGCCGCTCTTGATCCCGGTGTTGAACGAAACATAGCCGAGCACCGTGTCCGAGAACTGGTGATCGAGCGCGACGCGGAAGGTTGGTTTGCGGATCGTCAACGAGGCGTCGGGAATGAGCCGCGTCGCCTGGCCGCCGTTGACCAGCGTGCTCACGACGCTGGCGTCGTCGAGGGTCCGCTTCTCGTAGGTGTAGCGCACGCCGAAGGTCAGCGTAGTCTTCGGCAGCAAGGTCCAGCTGGCCTGGCCGAACGGCGCGACCGATTCGGTAATCTCGGTCGAGTTGGTCTCGGTCTGAAGCGTCGAGGTCGGCAGCGGCGTAAAGGGTCCACCAAAAAGCCGGAAGATCGGGTTGGCACCCAGCGCATTGTGGTAATAGAAGGTCCCGAGCACCCAGTTGAAGCGGTCGCTTTTCGGCGATACAAGCTGAAGCTCTTGGGTATAATCCTCGTTGGGCGACGTCGGCGAGTTGACAAGAAAATCGCGCGCGGGAACGGGCGCGTTGGCGAACTGGTACGAGCCGCGGCCGCGGCGGTACGACGTGATCGAGACCAGCTTGGCGAAGTCGAGATCCTGATCGACCGTCAGACTGATCCCGCCACCATGATAGTCGTTGATGCCGTCGATCGCGCCATAGGTGTCGTAGACGCTGGTCAGCGGCCCCGAGCCGGCGATGGACAAGGGCAAACCATGGTAGGGCTGGAAATCGTTGGATAGCTCGCGACGGTCGAGGTAATCGGCGATCAGCGTGACCGACGTCCGCGATGTCGGCTGAAACAGGATCTTGGCCCGCGCGGACAGCGCGTGCTCGAGCCGGAAGGTGTCGCGGCCGGTTGCGAAGTTCGTACCCCAGCCGTCGCCCTGCGTCGCCGCCGAGGCGGCAAAGCTCGCCGCGATCTTATCGCTGAGGCCACCGGTGACGTAGGCGCTGCCTCGCGCCGTGGCGTAGTTGTCGATCTCGGCATTGAATAAGCCGCTCGCGTTGTGGCTTGGTGCCAGCGTCGTGATCTGGATCACTCCGCCGGTCGCGTTGCGCCCGAACAAGGTACCCTGCGGCCCTTTGAGGACAGCAATTTGGGCGATGTCGTCGAGTTGGCGTAAGCCCTCACGCTGCTGAGGCAGATAGACCCCGTCGATGTAGAGCGCGATTGGGTTCTCGACGACATTCGACGACGTGCCGATGCCGCGGATGAACGGCTGGAACGATCCGGCCGTCGTGCGGATGTTGAGCCCCGGTGCGACGGTATTGAGCTGAAGGGAATTGGTGATGCCCCGCTCGGCCAGTTCGAGACCGGATGCCGTTGTCACCGCGATCGGGACGCGCTGAAGGTTCTCGGCACGCTTCTGTGCGGTGACAACGATCTCCTGCAAGGCACCATTGGCGGCACCGGTCGCGTCACGCGTGGCGCCACCGGCATCCGTGACGGTCGCCTCGGTTCCCACCGGCGGCGAGACCGTCATTGCCGGCGCGGACTGGGCCAGGGCAGGCGTGGCCAGACACGCGACTGCCGCCGTCAATAGCAATTGGCTCTTCATCGATCTTCTCCCCTTGCGACTGTTGTTCAGTCTTTTCGATTATCTGTCGTTCGTTCAGTCTCTTCCGTCCGCCGGCGTCGCTTTGTGGCGTTCGCTCAGGCGGCCAGACGGCTGCCGCCCTGCTCCAGCTTCTCCAGCCGGTCGATCTCGCGGCTGACCCGGACCGCCGCCTCGTCGCAGGCGAGCATCGCCGGACGCATTTGATGCCGTTCGATGACCGGTCGCAGGCTCTCGATGGCCTCGACCATCGGTTTGTCCTCGATGATCAGCGCCTGCCGCTGCCATGCCCGGAAGGTCTCGTCGGCGGCCGGGTCGTCGAGAGCGAAATTGCGCGAGGCACCAAAAAAATAATGGCAGCTGTTCGGCCCTTCCGGTGTGACGATATGCGTGCCCATCGAATTGTGGCTGTCCGCCTGGGGCGTACCGCTGTCGGCGAAGCCGATGAAGTTGAGCATGTTGCCGACCGCGCTCCATCGGATGTCGTTCCACATGTCGATCGGCTGATCGCCGTAATCGAAGAACTTCGTCACGAAGACGGTCGCGGAGCCACCCGGGTACATCATCAGATTGCGGACGGAGCCGTTCTCGACGACGACGTCGCGCCTGACTCGGTCGAAGGCGTCAGTCTGCGCGTTCGCCCGGTGGACATATTGCGCGTGACCGAGGTCCATCAGGTTGTCGACAAGCAAGCGGTAATCGCATTCGACTCTCGCGTGGCCGCCGATCGTTCGGCGCTCCGGGTCGATCCGGCAGCTGTAGTCGGGGATGGCCGCCGGGTCGGCACGGCCGCTCTCGCCGGGCCAGAACCAGATAAGGCCATCACGTTCGACAAATGGATAAGCCCGCACGTCGAGTGCCGAGGGCCGCGCGCCGTTGCCGTGTGGGTTAAGAACGCACCGCCCGCCGCCGTCGAACTCGAGGCCGTGATAGGGACACTGAACTCGGCCGTCGCGGATCAGGCCCATGCTAAGGGGAGCGAATCGATGCGGACAGATGTCGAGAAGGGCGGCGCAGCTCTGATCCGGACGGCGAAAAAGCAGGATAGGGTCGCCGACAAGCGTCCTCGCCAGCCCCGTGGCCCCGACCTCCTCAGAGAGGGCAGCGACATACCAGGCATTCGCGACGAACGGCATTGCACCACTCCTCAACGATGTTGCTTAAATCACCTAATGTCCATATATTAGTTGATCGTGCCTCGCAAGCGGGATAGTTGGGCGTGATCGCCGCATACAGCGGTCGATCATCAACTGGAGGATGAGATTGGCGGGCCGACCACTGGGTGAGCTGAACCCATCGCTTCTGGGTCAGTGTAGCGCGCCGCCGCGGGCGGTACCTGACGGCATGGTTCACGTCACCGAGGTCGGGCACGGCGACCATCTAGTCCTCTTTGTCCACGGGGGTGTGCAGGGCGGCATCGGCGGCGGACCGAAGAACTTTGCCGGACAGATGCCGCTCGCCGACCTTGGCTGGAAACTTCGCCTCCTCGATCGGCCAGGGTTCGGCTACAGCCCCTCGCGTGGCCCCGACGACATGGCGGCCGACGCCGTGCTGATTGCTGACGAACTCGGCGCGGGCAGTCATCTCGTCGGGCATTCGTTCGGTGGCGCCGGCGCGCTGCTCGCGGCGGCTCGACGTCCGGCAGCTGTGCGCTCGCTGATCCTCATCGAGCCCGCTCTCCAGCCGATGCTCGCGATTGACCCGGTCGCACTCGTTGACCCGGCGAGCCAGGCTGCAACGGCGATCATCATGCGTCACCTAATGTCTGCAGCTACGCCCGAAGAGTTTGCCCTCGGCTTCCTTGGCGGTCTCGGCTCGGGCGGTAGCGGCGGTGACAACAAGGTCGCGGCTGAGGCGGTGGTCGACCGTGACAAGGCCCGCGAGCTCGGCTGCTCACTCCTCCGCGCGCGAATGGCATCGCCACCCGACATGCGCGCCGCGGCGGACATCGTCGCTGCCGCGGGCGTTCCGGTCCTGATTGTCTCGGGAGGCTACAGCCCCGGCCAGGAAGCGACCGGCCGACACGTGGCGCGGCTGACGGGTGGACGCCATGTCATCGTAGCGGCACCGAGCCATTTCATTCAGGAGGACAGTCCGGCCGCGCTGAACGAGACACTCGATGCTTTCATGCGCAGTGCAGATAGAGCCGACAAGCAGCCATCATCGGGCTAGCCGGGGCGAGGGGCTAGAATAGGAGCGGTGCTCAATCTGGCACTTGCCATTCTTGCCGCGCCAGCCGGCGGAACGGCACATCTTTGCTCACAAACTTCAGTAGCAACTTTGGTTCGCCAAACTCGGACGCAAGTAGGACGCCCAGCACGACATGGATCGGCAGGAAGCCCGCATTTCGTTTAAGTCGCGTCCAGCGGCGGCAGCGGATTGTAGCTGGCGCCGCAGCTCGACTGACGAGGCGGACTCATTTGCACACTAGGCCGCGGCGTCTCCTTACGTTGTTATCGTCCGGCCCCTTGCACCGTTGCGTGCCGATGTGAATGACCGGCAGTAAGGTGGCGGTCAACTATTCGCGGCCGCGACGGCACCGACACGACACATGAACAGGTGTCCGCTGTTGGAGTGATCGCCAAATAGAGGAGTGTCGCCTTTTGGGATCAGGAGGAGATAAGTTTCAGATGTCCTGCATGCGAGGGCGCGATCCGGCGGGGATTTTGACTGGGAATGATCCGAATGGAGCTAAATGGCTCGGTGTCAGCAAGCGCTGAAACTTCTTCGCGGAATAAATGCTGCATAGTCCCGACCTTTCGCTCGTCGACCATCGCGGTACGGATGACGATACTCAGCGGTCGCTCGATGCCGGGCGAGGTCGCGACACTGCGCAGTCTGCCTCGGCTGAAGCTAGAAGCTCCCAGAGCCGGCATCAGTGTATGGCCGAGGCCGCTCTTGACGAGCGCGAATATCATCGCCGAGCCGTCGACTTCCATGATCGGCGCGACCCGCAGGTGCTCGCGCGCCGCGGTCGCCTCAATCAGCTTGCGTACCGAATAGCGCGGGCTGGGCAGGATCAGCGGCAGGGCGAGGACGTCGGCAAGCGGTACCGTGTCGCGGTCGAACAGCGCGGCGTGGGGCGTCGTCGTCGGACCGATAAAGTGAAGCGTCTCGACCCACAGCGGGAACACCGTCAGGTCGCGATGGTCGTGGGTTGGGGTGTCGACAACGGCGAAGTCCATCGTCTCGTCGAGTAGTCCGTCTATCATGTCGGCGCTGTAGCCAGTGAACACCCGAAGCTCGACCTTGGGGTGCTCGGCGTGGTAACGGCGCAGTACGGCGGGCATGATCGTGTGCGACATCGACGGCTGGACCCCGATGCGCAGCGGACCACCAACCTCGCGTGCATAGCTGCCGACCTCGCGCAGGGTATCTGCAAGGCTCGATTCGAGCTTGACCGTGCGTTCGAGCAGCAACTCACCGGCTGCGGTCGGCGCGACTCCGCGCGAGCTGCGCATGAGAAGTTCGACGCCGAGCGCATGTTCGAGTTTCTGGATGATCCGGCTCAGCGCCGGCTGCGCGATCCGCAGGTAGGCCGACGCCTTCGAGATCGAGCCGAGCTCGACGACGGCGCGATAGCAGGACAGCGCCCGAAGATCCATCACCGCCGCCCCTCCTCCATTCGTCCAGCTTCCGCCGCGGCCAGTTCCCAAGTTTCCGCGGTCCGACCCTGTTGTCGTAGCAAGCCCTTCTGCACCTTCCCGGTCGGTGTCCGCGGTAACGCGTCGACCAGCCGTACATAGCGCGGAACCATGAACTTGGGCAGGGCCTCGCGGCACTGGCGGGCCAGACGGCCGCGGTCGAACGCGGCGGTGTCTGGGACCTCTAGCACGACGAGGACCTCGTCCTCGCCGACTTCGGACGGCGTGGCCACGGCGGCGGCCTCGACGATGCCCGGCAACGCGTTGAGGATGCCCTCGAGTTCCTGCGACGAGATATTCTCCCCTCGTCGCCGCAGCGAGTCGCCCTTGCGGTCAAAGAAATAGAAGAAGCCGTCGGCGTCCATCGATGCGGCGTCGCCGGTATGCCACCACAGGCCCTTCATGCCCGCAAGCGTCTTCTCCGGTTCCTTGAGATAATGCTTCATCATGATGTTGCTGACGCGCGGACGATAGACCAGTTCGCCGACCTCGCCCGGGCCGAGCGCGTTGCCGTCGTCGTCGTGAATCTCCATGATGGTCGACGGCGTCGGCTTGCCCATCGACCCGATCTTGCGACCGTCAATCGGATTATAGAGGACGTTCTTGATCTCGGTCTGGCCGTAACCCTCGATGACGTGGACGCCGAAGCGCGCCTCGAAGCGGTAGAGCACCTCGGGCGGAGCCGGAGCGGAGAACACCCGCTGCACCTTATGCTCGCGGTCGAGCGGCGATGGCGGCTGCGACAGCAGCATGTGCATGATCGAGCCGAGGCAGTTGAATTGCGTAGCTTCCGCCGCGCGTACCTCGTCCCAGAAGCGCGTCACGCTGAAGCGAGGGGACAAGCAGATCGTCGCCCCTGCATAGATCGCCGTCGCACAGGTTGTGACCTGGGCCATGCCGTGGAACAGCGGCATCGCGGTATACATCCGGTCGCGCGACGAGACGCCGAACGCCGCCGCCGTCTCGCGCGCCATCATCACGGCCTGAAGATGGGGCGAGACAACGCCCTTGCTCTTGCCTGTCGTGCCCGATGTATAACCGATGCTGCCCGCGTCGCCGGGAGCCATGGTTGGGAAATTGGCATCCGGGTGGCCGGCGGCGATCAGGTCGTCCCACGCCACCAGCTCGACCATACCGGGGGGCAGCGTGGTCGGACGCGCGCCGAGATAGACGATCACGCGCAGCGTCGGGGGCAGGGTGTCCAGCGTCGCCACGGCATCGGCGAGCGCGGCGTCGAGGAACAGCAGGCTCGCCTCCGAGTGGGCGAGGACATGGTCGAGGAGCGGCCCCTTGTAGGCCGTGTTGACCGCGACCCGGACCAGCCCGGCGCGACCGGCCCCCATGCCGGCCGACAGGTTCGCGGGATGGTTGGTCATCAGCAGCGCGGCGACATCACCCCGGCTGAAACCCAGCGCGACGAGCCCGGCCGCGACCGCGGTGACGCGTGCATCCATCTCGCGGTAGGTGACGACGGCATCTTGGAAGACCAGCGCGGGATGATCGGGGTTCCACACGGCGCGCGAGGCGAGCAGGCCGCCGAGCGTTCCGCCGCCGAGCTCGTGGAGATCGTGCCTGTTCATCGTCTCGTCATCCCAAGGCGTGGCTGTAGTCGGTTGGCGGACTCAGACTGTCGCGGCCCATTCGAACCGCCCGCGCCGTGCCGCCGCGTCAGCCATTTGCGCGGCGTTGGTCGGTACCTGACCAACGTGGCGCACGAAGCCCTTCTCGCGGCCACCGAGCAGGCGGTCGAACCAGTTCGCGGCGTCGATCAGCGCGTCGAGATCAAGACCCGTGTCGATGCCGAGCAGCTCAAGCATCTGCACCGCGTCCTCCGTGCAGACCCCGCCGGCCGCCGCCCCGGGCACGGCGGGATGGGCACCCGACCCTGCAAGCGACAGGTCGATGTTGACGACTCCACAGTCCACAAGCGCCGCCACGTCGGCGAGGCCCATGCCGCGGCTGTCGTGGACCTGCACGGTCAGCCGCTCCGTGCCGATCATGCGGAGGGCGAAGTCGACAAGCGCGTCTATCTGCGGCGGGGCGGCGTAGCCGCAGGAGTCGGCGAGGATCCAGTCGCGGACGTCGAGGTCGATCAGACGGTCGGCGAGGCCGGCGAGATCGCCCGGGCCTCGGGCGAGGCCGGTCGGGCCGCCGAACGCGGCGATGAGATAGGTTCCGAGCCGGATCGACGAGCCCGCCGCGTCCCGCATCCGCGCCAGCTCGGCGAGCGACTCGTCGATCGAGCGACCGATGTTTGCGCGCGAGAAGTCGTCATCGGTGGCCAGCAGGAACCACGCGGCGTCAGCACCAGCGTCGGTTGCCCGCCTGAGCCCGGCCGCATTGCCGACGCAGCATTCGAGCGATATTCCCGGCCGACGCCGCACGCCGGCGAAGACCGCCTCGGCGTCGGCTAGACCCGGCACCAGTCGCGGGTTGACAAACGACGACACCTCGATCGCTTTGAGCCCCGCACCGATCAGCCGCTCGACCAGCTCGATCTTCTCGGCCGTCCCGACGCGGTGCGCCTGGAGTCCGAGCCGGGGCGACACGTCGCGGAGGCGGAGCGGCGGCTTCGCGGCCGAAGCCATGTTCACAACTCGCGCTTGGCTTGGACGAGGAACTCCTCGAGCGACGGATCCCACAGACCGAAGTGGCCGCCGGTGATGAGGAAGGCGTCGATGCCGAGCGCGCGGTAGCGGCGCAGCGCGGCCATCACCTGGTCGGCTGTGCCGACCAGCGCCGCCGAGTTGGCGAAGCCCCCGAGCAGCTTGACCAGTCCCGTCCAGAAGATGTCGTCGTGGAGCGCCTGCTCGGCAGTCGCAAGCTGGCGGTTGCGGCCGACGGACACGTCCGACTTCGACGACCGGGAGAACTTGTTGGTGCCCTGCGCGTCGAGGATCGCCGTCTCGACCTCGCGCGCCTTGGCCCACGCCGCGTCCTCGGTCTCGCCGATAAACAGCCGCAGGCTGAGCGAGAACTCGGGACGGCGATCGTACTTGGCCGCAGTCGCGGTCACGCGCTCGATCCGCTCCTTTGTTCCGGCGAGCGGCTCGCCCCACAGCATGTAGATGTCGGCGTGCTTGGCCCCGAACTCGATCGCGTCGTCGCTGTCGCCGCCCATATAGATCGGGACGTGGCCGGCCGTCGGGCGAACCATCTGGCGGACGCCCTCGGCCTGATAGAACTCGCCCCGGTAGTCGAATCCGGCAGGCGAGCTCCAGCACTGCTTCATGCACTCGACGTACTCGGTAGCGCGCCGGTAGCGGTCGGCCTTGGGGGTGTAGTCGCCCTCGCGGGCGAGGTCCTTGTCCGACGAGCCGCTGACGAGGTTCACTGCGAGACGGCCGGGCCCGGCGAGAACGTCCATCGTGCCGAACATCCGCGCGGCGACGGTCGGGTGCATCACGCCCGGGCGGTGGGCGACGATCAGGCCGGCCTGCCTCGTCTGGTCGAAGAGGTACGACGAGGTGACGGCATTGAACGGCCATAGGGCCGAATAGCCCTGCAGCACCTGGTCGACTGCGGCCGAGGCCTCCCACCGCGCCGACTGCCGCGCCAGCGCGGCGACGCTCGGCATGGTGTCGGGCGGGAACGGGCTGTCGACGGTGAAGATCTTGATCACTGTGGCTCTCCCCGCATCCGCGGCGGCCAGGGTCGCCGCGGCATCGCTCCGCGTGCTCCGCATGCCGGCGACGCCGGCCGCGTGCTTGTCGCTGCCGCGCATCTAGGCTGCGGCGCGGCGCCGGCGGCTATACGAATCGGGCATGGATTTTAGGCCCGATCGGTATGCCGCCGCGCGTGCCGAGCCGGACTATCGGACTCCGATGACGGCGCGGGGCATCGCCCGCGACCGGCGACAGAGGCGGACCGCAACCCGCCCCCAGGGGAGACTAGATGTGACGCTGCGCAATCCGACCTTAGCCATCGCTCTGCTCCTTGGCGGCTCGACCGGCGCGCTCGCGCAGATCGCCGGCGCCGGCCCGGCACCTGCGGTGGCCGGGTCCGACGGTAACCAGATCCAGGACATAGTCGTCACCGCCCAACGGCGGTCGGAGAACCTTCAGAACGTGCCGATCTCGGTCACCGCGCTGTCGGCCGACCGTTTGCAAGCGGCCAACGTCCAGAGCACCGCGTCGCTTCAGGCGGTGACGCCGGCGATCACCTTCTCTGACGTCAACGGCTTCCTCGAGCCGAGCATCCGCGGCGTCGGCTCGCGGTCGGCCGGCGCGTCGGTCGAGAACTCGATCGCGACCTACGTCGACGGGGTCTACATCGCCTCCGCACCGGGATCGCTCCTAGACCTCAACAGTGTGGAACGGGTCGAAGTCCTCAAGGGGCCGCAGGGGACGCTGTTCGGCCGTAACGCGACTGGTGGCCTGATCCAGGTCATCACCCGCGACCCCAAGTTTACGCTCGGCGGGAGCGGGTCGCTCGGCTACGGCAGTTACAACACCAGCCGGTTCGACGGCTATCTGACCGGCCCGCTCACGCGCGACGTCGCGGCTGATGTCGCCATCGGACTCGGTCACCAGGCCGACGGCTATGGCCGCAACTTCACCACCAGCAATCCGACCGACCGCACCGATCTCAGCTTCGCGGCGCGGACCAAGCTGCTGTGGAATGCCGGCCCGACGACGACCGTCCACCTCTCGGCCGACTACAGCCAGCTCAATACCTCTGATCCGACCATCGCGGCGCAGAGCGGCGCGCCGAACACCAACAACCGCGACGCGCTGGGCAACCCGATCATCCTGTTCCATGCGCCGCACGACACCTACGCTAACGTCGATGCCGACCATTTCCTGCTGACCGGCGGCGGCAGCCTCCGCGTCGACCAGAAAATCGGCGGTTATACCCTCTCCAGTCTCACCGCATACCGCCGCACCAAATTCTATCAGCAGTTCGACGCCGATGCCGGGCCCAAGCCGGCGGTCGGCGAGATCTTCATTCAGCACGACGGCCAGTTCAGCCAAGAACTGCAACTGACCTCGCCGCAGCACGGCTCGTTCACCTGGATCGCGGGGGTATACTACTACGACCTGAAAAGCGCGTTCGATCCGTTCACGCTGTTCCTCGGCGTTCCCAACCCGATGCAGTCGACCTCAGTCCTGCGCAACCACCTCGAGAACGAGTCGATCGCGGGCTACGCCCAGGGCACGCTGGAGCTCGGGGCGAGCACCAACCTGACCGCCGGCATCCGCTACACCGACGAGCGGCGGTCGCAGCGCGCGTCAACAACGGTGACCTCGGCCGCCGGCGCGCAGACGGTGACCTCTGTGCCGTACGAGAGCTTCCGTTCGGACACGCCGACGTGGCGCGTCTCGCTCGACCACAAGTTTGGGCCTGATGCCCTGGGCTACGCGTCGTGGAACCGGGGCTTCAAGAGCGGCGGATACAACTCGTCGGTGCCGACCGCGCCGAACTACCTGCCCGAGCGTCTCGACGCCTACGAACTGGGGGCCAAGACGACCCTGTTTGACCGTCGCCTTCGCCTTAACGCCGCCGGATACTATTACGACTACAACAACATCCAAGTAAACACCTACCTTGGTAGTCTCGGAGTGATCTACAACGGCGCCAAGGCCGAGGTCTACGGCGTCGATCTCGACTTCGACCTCATCGTCGCCGAGGGGCTGCGGCTGAGCGGTGGCACCAACGTCAACCATGCCCGCTTCACCAACTTCCCGGCCGCACAGATCGGCCGCTATACGGCGGCGGGCACGATCGCCGTCGCGCCGGGATCGGCGACGGGCAACCACCTGCCCTACGCGCCCGACGCGACATTCAACCTCGGGCTCGACTACAAGCATCCGCTCTTCGGCGGCGAAGTCGAGTTCTTCGCAAACGACCTCTACAACTCGGGCTTCTTCAGTCAGGCCGACAACCTGCTGCACCAAGGGTCGTATCACCTGCTGAACGCGTCGGTGACGTGGCGACCCGACGGCGCGAGGTATTTCGTCAAGGCCTACGTCAACAACGCGCTCAACGAGGACATCTACGAGTATCTGGCTGTCGCCAACGGCGGTCAGTCGGTGTCGTACCAAGCGCCGCGCACCTTCGGTGCGACGGTCGGGGTCAAGTTCTGAGCACGCCGTCCCACCCGGCCGGCGCTGGCGGGGCACCGGCGACGGCGGCCGCCGCCTACGCGACCGCCGTCCTGTTCGTGACCAACCTCGTCGGCTATCTTGACCGCTCGATCCTCACGCTCCTCGTCCAGGCGGTGAAGACATCGCTGAAGCTGAGCGACGGTGCGGTCGGGCTGATGCTCGGTGCAGCGTTCGTCGCAACCTTCTCACTCGCGGGCCTGTTCATCGGCTGGTTGGTCGATCGCCTCAACCGGCGCAACCTGCTGATCGTCGCCGTCGCAATCTGGACGGTCAGCGCCGCCGCCTGCGGGCTGGCGCGGACCGGGACCGAGCTGTTCGTCGCGCGGATGGGTGTAGGCGTTGGCGAGGCGGCTGTGTTCCCGGTCGCGGTGTCGCTCATCGCCGACCTGTTCGCCCCCGCCCGGCGCGGCACGCCGTACGGGCTGTTCACCATGGGCGTCTACGCGGGCCAGGGGCTGTCGCTGATCCTCGCCGGGTCGGCGCTGCCGTGGGCGACCGGCGTCTCGGCGCGACTGGCGGCGAATGGCAGCGTGGTGGAGCCGTGGCGTATGATCCTGTTCCTCATGCTGATCCCCGGCGCGCTCTGCTGCGCACTGCTGGCGACCATGGCCGAGCCGCCGCGAACGTGGACCGCCGGCGCGGCGACGGACCGTCGCTCGGGCTGGGCCGATTGGCGCGCCGGCGCGCGAGTGTTCCTGCCACACCACCTGTTCATGTCGTTCGTCACCTTCGGGCTCGTCGCCGTCTCGGCATGGATGCCGACGGTACTGATCCGCGAGCAGCACCTCGCAACCAAGTCGGCCGGCCTGCTGTTCGGCGCGACGATCGCCGTGACCGGGATCGTCAGCGCCGCCGTCGCCGGCGTCGCGGCCGACCGCTTCAGCCGGCGGTCGGGTGCGAGCGGGCCGCTGCTGATGGCGCTGGGCTGCGT
>CAHJWT010000003.1 GCA_903643075.1 Sphingomonadaceae bacterium
CGGGGCCGACCGCACGACGCGGCGGTCCGTGGCCGTGGTTCGCCGCGTGGCTCGCAGTGTCCGGGGCGGCATGGTGGTTCGAGCGGTCGCGGTTCGGGCTGCCGCGGCCGCGCGCCGGAACGTGACGCTTCCCCGACCGCGCCGCGTCACGGCGGATCAGGCCATCTTGCCGGGCACCGTCGGATGGCTGCTTGACAGGCCGCCGTCGACCGCGATCGCCTGGCCGTTGACGTAGCTCGCCGCGTCGCCGGCGAGGAACAGCGCGACCTCGGCGATCTCCTCGGGCCCGGAGGCGCGCTTGAGCGGGTTGAGCTGGCCGAGCTTGTGCTCGGTCCCGCGTGCCCGCGCGCCGTCGAAGAACGGCCGGGTCATGCCGGTCTCGGTCAATCCCGGGCAGACGGCGTTGACGCGGACGCCGCTGCCGGCGAGCTGGTTGGCCGCGGTCGCGACGAGGTTGATCACGCCGGCCTTCGATGCGCTGTACGGCACGCCGCCCGCGCCCGAGCGGATCCCGGCGACCGATGCGGTCGCGACGATCGAGCCGCGTCCGGCCGGGACCATGACCCGCGCCGCCGCCTGGACAGTCAGGAACACGCCGATCAGGTTGACGCGGAGCACTGTCTCCCACTCGGCGACGGTAAGGTCGAGCAGCGGCGCGAGGCCGCCGCCAATCCCGGCGTTGGCAAAGGCGAAGTCGAGCCGCCCGCCTGCGGCGGCGACGGCGCGCTCGACGTCGGCCGGGGCGCCGACGTCGCCGATAAAGGCGGTAATCCGGTCGTGGCCGGCGGCGGTCTCGTGGACCGCGTCGGTCTTGTCGAACGCGATCACCGTACCGCCGCGATCGGCATACAGCCGTGCCGCCGCGCGGCCGATGCCGCTGCCCGCGCCGGTGATCAGCGCGGTTCGCCCGGTGAAGTCGGTCATGTCACTCCTCCCCAAGGAACGCCCGGACGCACGCGATGAAATCCGCCGTCCGGTCGTGGTGGACCCAGTGCCCGGCGCGTTCGAACAGCTCGACGCGGGCGTTGGCGAAGGCGTCGATGCGTCCGTCGGTCGCCGGGTTCGACGCCCAGCTCTCGGCGCCGTAGATCAGCAGCGTCGGGCACGTGATCCGGCCCCACAGCGCGGCGATCTCGGCCGGGGCGAGATCGACCGGCGACCAGGCGCGGTTGTAATTGTCGAACTTCCAGCTGAACGTGCCGTCCTCGTTCTGCAGGACGCCGTGGACCGTCAGGTGGCGCGCCTGGGCTTCGCTCAGGTGCTTGTTCTCGGCCATCATCCGCGCGAGCGCGTCGTCGATCGAGGCGTAGCGCTTCGGCGCGCGACCGGCGAGGCCGCGGACCTCGTCGATCCACCGCCGCAGCCGCTCGTCGGCGGCGGGGCGTTCGGCGAGCCATTGCGGCGACGGCCCGAGCCCCTCGATCGCGACGATCTCGGCGACGTTCGCCGGGTACAGCCCGGCATAGCGCAGCGCGATGTTGCCGCCGAGCGAGTGCGCGACCAGCGTCACCGGCGCGAGGTCAAGGCCGTGGATCATTTGTGCGAGGTCGTAGACGAACGCCGCCATGCCGTAGTTGCCGTCGGTCGACCATTGGCTGTCGCCGTGGCCACGCAGGTCCGGTGCGATGACGTGCCAGTCTTGCGCGAGGTCGGCCGCGACCCAGTCCCAGTTGCGGCAATGGTCGCGCCCGCCGTGGACGAGGACGAGCGGCGGCGCGGCCGGGTTGCCCCAGTCGACATAGTGGAGGCGGAGGCGTTGCGAGATGAACGGGTGCGAGGTGGGGGTCATGCGAGTTCCTCCCGCAATGGGGGAGGTGGCGGGCAGCGCCGGAGGGAGCCGAGCGAGCAGTCGCGGTCACTCGCCCGGCCCCCTCCGTCACTGCGCCATGCCACCTCCCCCGGTGAGGGAGGAACTGTCTCCGCGAGTTTAATCATGTGCCGGCACCCGCGTCGCCGGCCACGGCTCGCCCATGTCCTCGACGATCAGGTCGATCGCCTCGACCTCGGCGCGGAGCGTCGCGCCGCCTGCGAAGACAAGCGTCAGCGCTCCGCCGACCCCGACGCCGACGCCGTCGATCGTGACGGCGAGGAGGGCGAGGACGGCATCGCCGCCGGGCCAGTCGCGCCGCTGTAGCCGGATGACGCCCTCGACCCGCAGCGCCGACCGAACGCGCGTCGCATCGTGCGTCTCCCAGCGGAAGCGATTGACCAACAGCGTCAGCCGCCGCGCCTTCGGCGTCCACGCGATGTCGCCGGCGTGGACGACGGCGTCCTGGAGCAGCGCCGACACCAGCGGGACCTCGGCCGGCTCGTTCGCCAGCAACAGTAACCGGCTGTCGTCGGCCGGTGCGGACGAGCCGTCGTCAGCCATCCGACACCCGCTCGATGTCGGCCCCGACCGCCGACAGCTTCTCCTCGAGCCGCTCGTAGCCGCGGTCGAGGTGATAGACGCGGCTGACGACCGTCTCGCCCTTCGCGGCGAGGCCGGCGAGGACGAGGCTCATCGACGCGCGGAGGTCGGTCGCCATGACCGGCGCGCCGACCAGTTCCGGCACTCCGCGGACCATGGCCGAGGTACCGCGGACGGTGATGTCGGCCCCCATCCGCGCGAGTTCGGGGACGTGCATGTAGCGGTTCTCGAAGATCGTTTCGGTCAGGAGCGAGGCGCCGTCGGCGACGCTCAGCATCGCCATGAACTGCGCCTGCATGTCGGTGGGGAAGCCGGGGTAGGGGGCAGTCGACACCGTGACCCCGTGCAGGCCGTTGGCGCGCGACACCTTGATGCCGTCGTTGGTCGGCGCGCACGCAAGGCCCGCCTCTTCAAGCGCGGCGAAGGTTGCCGTCAGGCTGGCGGCGTCGGCCCCGACCAGTTCGAGCTCGCCGCCGGTGATCGCCGCCGCACACGCATAGCTGCCGGTTTCGATCCGGTCGGGCATTACGGCGTAGGTCGCGCCGTGGAGGCGGTCGACGCCGGTGATCGTCAGCCGCTCGGTGCCGATGCCGTCGATCGCCGCGCCCATCGCCACGAGGCAGTGGCACAGGTCGACGATCTCGGGCTCGCGCGCGGCGTTGTCGATGACGCTGGTCCCGCGCGCGAGGACGGCGGCCATGACGACGTTCTCGGTTGCGCCGACCGACACGCCGGGGAAGGTGTAGCGGCCGCCGCGCAGACCCTTCGGCGCGGTTGCGCGAACATACCCCGCAGCGAGGTCGATCTCGGCCCCCAGCGCCTCGAGCGCCTTCAGGTGGAGATCGATCGGGCGGTTGCCGATCGCGCAGCCGCCCGGCAGCGACACCGTCGCCTCGCCGGTCCGCGCGAGGAGCGGCCCGAGGACGAGGATCGACGCGCGCATCTTGCGCACGATGTCGTACGGCGCGACCGTGCTGGTGATCCGGCTCGCGGTGAAGGTGATCGTCCGGCCGAACTCGCCCGGATGCGACCCCTCGGTCGCGGTGGCGACGCCGTGCTGGTTGAGCAGGTGCCCGAAGGTGTCGATGTCGGCGAGGCGCGGCAGGTTTCTCAGCGTCAGCGACGCGTCGGTCAAGAGCGCGCACGGCATCAGCGTCAGCGCCGCGTTCTTCGCGCCCGAGATGTGGATGCGGCCCGACAGCGGCCGCCCGCCGTGGATGACGATCTGGTCCATCACCCTGTCATAGCGGGCGCGGCTGCGCCGGCAAGCCACCGGTCAGACAGCGAAGCCTTCACCGCGCAGCCAGTCGCGCGTCTCCCCCGCACCGGCGAAGACGTGACCGATCAGCCCAGCGGCGTCGGCGGCGGCGACGTTATCGGTGCGGTCGTCGATGAAGGCCGCCTCGCCCGGACCCAAGCCGAAGCGGGCGAGTGCGAGGGCGTAGATCGCGGGATCGGGCTTGGTCATCCCCTCGTCGCCCGACACGACGACGCCGGCGAAGGCGTCGAGCAGCCGCGCGGTCGGCCGCCATTGCCGCCAGAACTCGCCACTGTAGTTGGTCAGCGCGAACAGCGGGATGCGCGCCGCGACGAGGTCGGCGACGAGTTCCGGCATTCCCGGCATCGGCCCGGGCAACGTGTCGGTCCATCGCGTTTCGTAGGCGCGGATGCGGGCGGCCTGGTCGGGGAAGCGCGCGATCAGCTCGGCCGAGGTTTCGGCGAACGGCCGGCCGCGGTCGTGCTGGAAGTGCCAATCCTTGGTAACGACGTTGGCGAGGAACCAGTCGAGCTCGACCGGATCGGCGATCAGCTTGGCGTAGAGATAGCGCGGGTCCCAGTCGTAAAGGACGTTGCCGACGTCGAAGACGACGGCAACCGGCGTCATCGGCGCTCCCGCGAGGGAGGAGTTAGCCTTGGCGCGCCTTGAACCGGCGGTTGGTCTTGTTGATGACGTAGGTCCGGCCGCGGCGGCGCACGATCTGGCAATCGCGGTGACGCGCCTTGAGCGACTTGAGGGAGTTGCGGACCTTCATCGGACTTTCCTTGCGCGAGTGGCGTCCCTACGGACGCAGCCCCCGCAAGTCAAGCTGACGCTCCCATTCGAGCGCATGGCCGACGATCGTCTCAAGCTGGTCGTAGCGCGGCGTCCAGTCGAGCGTCGCGCGGATGCGTGTCGTGGCCGCGACCAGCGTCGCGGGGTCGCCGGGGCGGCGCGGCGCGATGGTGCGGACCAGCTTCTCGTTGGTCACCCGATCGACGGCGTCGAGCACCTCGAGCACCGAGAAGCCGCGGCTGTAGCCGCAGTTGACCGTGATCGACTCGCCCGGGTGCGCCTCGAGCCAGCCCAGCGCGGCGACGTGCGCGGCAGCGAGGTCGGTGACGTGGATATAGTCGCGCACGCCGGTGCCGTCGGGCGTGTCGTAGTCGGTGCCGTAGACCATGACCTCGGACCGCAGCCCGCGCGCTGCTTCGGCGGCGACGTGGATCAGGTGGGTGGCGTTCCTGACCGATTGCCCACTGCGCGCCGCCGGATCGGCCCCGGCGACGTTGAAGTAGCGCAGCACGCCGTAGCTCAGCGGATGCGCCGCGGCGACGTCGGCGAGCATAATCTCGGTCATCAGCTTGGAATTGCCGTAGGGATTGATCGGGCTCTTGCGGGCGTCTTCCGCCACCGGCACGACCTCGGGCGTGCCGTAGACCGCCGCGGTCGACGAGAAGATGAAGTGCGCGATGCCGTTCCTGATCGCCGATTCGATCAGGCTGCGGCTGGCGACGACGTTGTTGCGGTAATAGTCGAGCGGCTTCCGCGTCGACTCGGGCACCAGCAGCGAGCCGGCGAAGTGCATGATCGCGCTCACCCCCTGCTCGGCAGCGATGCGGTCGATCAGCGCGGAGTCGGCGACGTCGCCCTCGTAGAATGGCACGTCGTCCGGCACCGCCCAGCGGAACCCGGTCGCGAGCGTATCGACCACCGCGACTGGCCGGCCGGCGTCCTTGAGCGCGAGGACGGCGTGACTGCCGATGTAGCCCGCGCCGCCTGTGACGAGGACGGTTCCGGCGGTCGCGGCTGGCGGCATCGGTCACTCCGGGTGCATCGAACTTCGGGGTCGACGCGTTGTTACGGCCGTGACAAGGTTCGATAAAGGGTAGAGTTGCATGACCGTCCGCCGCCTTTCCGCCGCGTCGCTGCTCGCCGTCGCTGCGCTCGCCGTCGCCGGCACCGCGCACGCTCGCCCGACGGTCGACGTCAAGCGTTTCCATCTCGGGGTCCCGGTGACGCGAGCGACGATCGCGCTGGTCCCCGTCGACGGTGCCCAGTCGTTCAGCGTCGAATACCGGACCTATGCCGATGCGGTCGCCAACGAACTGCGTAACCAGGGCTTCACGCCAGTGCCGGTTGACGGCGGCCCGGCATACATCGCGACGCTGACGATCACGCAGAACATTCAAGTGGGTCCGAAGCGGTCGGGCGCGTCGGTCGGCATCGGCGGCGGCGGGTTCAGCGGCGGTCGTGGCGGCGGCTTCGGCGGCGGCGGCATCGGCGTCGCCTTCCCGATCGGCGGCGGCCACAGCAACGCTGTCGAGTTCGACGCGATCGGCCTGACGATCAAGCGCGCCGGCGACCAGAATTTGATCTGGGAAGGCAATGCCCAAACGTCGATCGACACGCGGTCGAAGCAGGCGTCATTGGCGAGGGCGGTCCCGGCGATGGCGCGCATCCTCCTCGCCGACTTCCCCGGACCGTCGGGGGTGACCCAGCACGTGCCGCTGAAGTGAGGCGGCTCGGTTGACCGTCACCGTCTCGGCCGCGTTCGACGGCGGCAATATCGAGGTCGTCCGCTGCGACGGACCGCAGGCGATCGACCTCGCCATCCGCCGCGACGCGAACAGCGACTTCTACCAGTGGTTCTACTTCCGCCTGAGCGGCGTCGGCGGCGAGGCGTGCGCGGTGCGCATCGTCAACTGCGCCGGTTCGGCCTATCCCGGCGGCTGGCCCGACTACCGCGCCGTTGTCTCGACCGACCGGCTGATGTGGACGCGGACCGCGACGACCTACGCCGACGGCGTCCTGACGATCGCGGTGACGCCGGCGGCGGACAGCGTTTGGATCGCCTATTTCGCGCCGTACCCGATGGAGCGGCACCACGACCTTGTCGCGCGGATCGCCGCCGCGCGGGGCGTGACGACCCGCGTCCTCGGCCAGAGCCTCGACGGGCAGGACATGGACCTGATCGAGGTCGGCGATGGGCCGCTGCAGGTGTGGCTCTACGCGCGCCAGCACCCCGGCGAGACGATGGCCGAATGGTGGATTGAGGGCGCGCTCGAGCGGCTGACCGACCCCGCCGACCCGGTTGCGGCGGCGCTGCGGGCGCAGGCGCGCTTCCACATCGTGCCCAACATGAACCCCGATGGGTCGCGCCGCGGCCACCTGCGGACCAACACGGCGGGGGCCAACCTCAACCGTGAGTGGGCCGGGCCGACGCTCGAACGCTCGCCCGAGGTGTTCCACGTCCTGGCGGCGATGGACGCGACCGGCGTCGACTTCGCGATGGACGTCCACGGCGACGAGTCGCTGCCGCACAACTTCATCGCCGGGTTCGAGGGCATTCCCGCGATCACCGACCGCCAGCTCGGGCTGCTCGCCGACTACAAGGCGGGGCTCGCGCGGATCAGCCCCGACTTCCAGACGCGGGTCGGCTATCCGCCGTCGCCGCCGGGCAAGGCCAACCTGACGATGAGCACGAACCAGCTCGCCAATCGCTTCGGCTGCCTCGCGATGACCCTCGAGATGCCGTTCAAGGATGCCGCCGAGAACCCCGACGCCGACGCCGGCTGGTCGCCCGAACGCTCGATGGCGCTTGGTCGCGATTGTCTCGCCGCGCTGCTTGAGGTGATCGACCGGCTACGATAATCGAGCCGCCGCCCGCCTGCACGACCTTATCGAGGCCGCCATGCACACCGTTGTCGACGACCTGACCGAGCCTGCGGTGACCGATCTCCTCGCCTACCACATGCGCGAGATGCGCGCCCATTCGCCCGAGCCGAGCCGCCATTCGCTCGATCTCGCGACGATGCGCACGCCCGAGATCGCGTGGTGGACGGTGTGGGACGGGCATTCGCTGATGGGCTGCGCGGCGCTGCGCGAGGTCGATTCGGGACACGGCGAGGTTAAGTCGATGCGGACCGCGCCCGAGCACCTGCGCAAGGGCGTCGCCCGCCAGCTGCTGACCCACATCATCGGCGTCGCCTGCGACCGCGGCTACATCCGCCTCGGGCTGGAGACCGGGTCGGGCCCCGACTTCGAGCCGGCGCTCGCGCTCTACCGCGGCTTCGGCTTCAGGGACGGCGAGATGTTCGGCGACTATCGTCCCGACCCGTTCCTCCGCTTCATGCACCTCGACCTCTGACGCGCGTGCGCATCATCGCCGACGACCTGACCCACCCCGCTGTCATCGCCCTCCTTCAGACCTATCACGGCCTGATGCGCGACAGCTCGCCGCCGGTCAGCGTTCATACGCTCGACCTCGCGCGACTGCGCCAGCCCGACATCGCCTTCTGGACGGCGTGGGACGAGGACGACCTGCTCGCTTTCGCCGCGCTCCGCGAGCTCGCGTCCGACCACGGCGAGGTCAAGTCGATGCATGTCGCCGCCGCTTCCCAGCGCCGTGGCGTCGCCCGCGCGCTGCTCGATCATGTCGTCGGCATGGCCCGCGCTCGCGGTTACCGCCGACTGAGCCTCGAGACCGGCTCCGGCCCGGCCTTTGTCGCCCCGCTCGCGCTCTACCGCGGCTATGGCTTTGTCGACGGCGCGACCTACGGCGAGTATGGCGACGACCCCTTCCTCGTCTTCCTCCACCTGGACCTCTAGGCCATGCCCACCCTCGTCCTCGTCCGCCACGGCCAGTCGGCGTGGAACCTCGAAAACCGCTTCACCGGCTGGTGGGACGTGCCGCTGACCGATCTCGGCCGCGCCGAGGCGACCGCCGCCGGCGTTTTGCTCAACGAGCGCGGCTACGACTTCGACCGGGTGTTCACCAGCGTCCAGACGCGCGCGATCACCACCGCGAACCTGATGCTGGCGGCGACGGACCGGCTGTGGCTGCCGGTGACCAAGGACTGGCGGCTGAACGAGCGCCACTACGGCGGCCTGACCGGACTGAACAAGGCCGAGACCGAGGCCGAGCACGGCGCGGCGCAGGTCAAGCTGTGGCGCCGCTCGTTCGACGTGCCGCCGCCGCCGCTGCCGCCGGGGTCGCTGTACGACCTGTCGCGCGACCGCCGCTACGCCGGCGTCGCGGTGCCGGCGACCGAGAGCCTGAAGGACACGATCGCGCGCGTCCTGCCGTACTGGGACGACGTGATCGCGCCGGCCCTCCGCACCGGCGAGCGCGTTCTCGTCGCGGCGCATGGAAATTCGCTCCGCGCGCTGGTCAAGCACCTGTCGGGGATCAACGACGCCGACATCCCGAGCCTCGAAATCCCGACGGGCAAGCCGATCGTCTACGAACTGGATTGCGACCTCGCGGCGACCGACCGCTTCTATCTCCACGAGTCCTGACCCATATCGGACGGGTGCCGACCGTCCGCGTCATCGATCTCGAAACCACCGGCGGCCAGCCGTGGGCGCACGGCGTCTGCGAGATCGGCTGGCAGGACGTGGCGACCGACGCCGCCGGCGACTGGCAGGTGACCGACGAGCGCGGCGCGATATTGACCAATCCCGGCCGGCCGATCCCGCCGGTGACTGCCGCCGTCCACCACATCATCGACAGTGACGTCGTCGACGCGCCGTTGTTTCGCGACGCCGCGCCGGCAATTCTCCGCGGCGACTTCGTCGCGTTCGCGGCGCACCGCGCGAGCTTCGAGCAGCGCTGGTGCACACCCGAACTCGCCGGCGGAAGCCCGTGGATCTGCACGTGGAAATGCGCGCTGCGGCTGTGGCCGAACGCGCCGTCGTTCTCGAACCAGGTGTTGCGCTACTGGCGAATGCCGGCGGGGCTCGACCGCGACCTCGGCCTGCCGGTCCACCGCGCCGGCCCCGACGCTTACGTCACCGCGCACCACCTGCGCGACATGCTTGCCGAGGCCCCGGTCGAGCAGCTCCTCACATGGAGCGCCGAGCCCGGCCTGCTGCCGCGGGTTTATTCGGGACCGTACAAGGGCAAGGCGTGGAGCGAGGTCGACGACGCCAGCCTTGCCGCGTTCATCGCCGACCGCGACGAGGACGTGCGCTTCACCGCGGCGGCTGAGCGCGACCGGCGGGCGGGGGTGGTGGTTGCGAAGCCGGCGGCGGCGCAGGGCGTGTTGTTGTAAGCCTGATGAGATGAAATTCATTGTTGCTGTCATCCCGGCGCAGGCCGGGATCTATCAACTTAACAATCGAGTTTATGGATCCCGGCCTGCACCGGGATGACACTGGATCGATGCGTTCCCCACTCGGGCGAGGCGCGGCTGAAAATGTGGATAGTCGAGTAGTTACAGCAGCTTATCCAGGGTGATCGGCAGGTCGCGCACCCGCTTGCCGGTTGCGTTGAACACCGCGTTGGCGATTGCCGCGGCGACGCCGGTGATGCCGATTTCGCCGACGCCGTGGGCTCCCATCGGCGCGTGCGGATCGGGGATGTCGGTCCAGATGATGTCGATCGCCGGTACGTCCATGTGCACCGGCACGTGGTATTCGGCGAGGCTGGGGTTGACGATCCGCCCGCTCCGCTCGTCGAACTGCGCCTCCTCCATCAACGCCATGCCGAGCCCCATGATCATCCCGCCGCGGAACTGGCTCGACGCCGTCTTGGGGTTGAGGATCGTGCCGCAGTCGAAGCTGCCGAGCACCCGGCGGATGCGCGTCTCGCCGGTGATGGCGTTGACCGCCGCCTCGACGAAGATCGCGCTGTACGAATGCATCGACCAGTGTTGCGTCTCGAGCGGCGGCGGGGCCTCGGCCTCGACGGTGACCTCGTCGCGGTTGGCCCGGCCGAGGATCGAGGCGTAGCTCTCGTAGCGCCCCGGCTCGTCGAGCTTGCACAGGCCGCCGTCGTAGCCGGCGACCTCGTCGGCCTTGAGCCCGGCGAGCGGCGAATCGTTGCCGGCGAGCTTGAGCAGTTCGGTGACCAGCGCGCGGTGCGCGGCGATCACGGCGGCGCCGATCGACGCGGTCTGCTGCGACCCGCCGGCGAGGACGACGCCGGGCAGCTTCGAATCGGCGTAGTCGAAGGTGACCGCGTCGAGCGGCAGGCCGAACCGGTCGGCGACGACCGCCGAATGCGCGGTCGACGTGCCCATGCCCATCTCGTGCGCCGCGATCGCCACCGTGACCCGCGCGTCACGGGTCAGTGTCAGTCGCGCCGCGCCGCCGGGCATCCGGTAGTAAGGATAGGTCCCCGTCGCGCAGCCCATGCCGATCAGCCATTCGCCCTCGCGGCGGGTGCCGGGAGCCTGCCGCTTGTCCCAGCCGAAACGCTCGGCCCCCGCGCGGTAGGCGGCGACGATATTGCGCGACGAGAATGGCGTCCCGGCCGTCGGATCCTGCTCGGGCTCGTTGCGCTCGCGCAGCGCGATCGGGTCGATCCCCATATCGTGTGCCAACTCGTCGACGGCGCATTCGAGCGCGAAGGTCCCGACGGCCTCGCCGGGCGCGCGCATGAACGTATTCGCCACCATGTCCATCTCGGCGACCTCGACGTCGAGATGGAACGTCTTGGCGGCATAGGCCGTCTTCGTCGCGACGATAAACGGTTCGGGCAGGTTGTTGTGGCTGGTCATGCCGATCGTACCGGTGTGGACGATCGCGTCGAACGCCCCGTCGGCCTGCGCGCCGATCGCGACGCGCTGCTCGGTCAAGGTCCGTCCGCCGACGCCGCGGAAGACGCCTTCGCGCGACAGCACGATCCGCACCGGCCGGCCGCTGACCTTGCTCGCCGCCGCCGCCAGCGTCTGGTGCTGCCACAGCGTCTTCGAGCCGAAGCCGCCGCCGACGTACGGCGAAGTGACGTGGACCTGCTCCTCCTTCAGCCCGAAGATCTGCGCCAGCGACCATGCGGTGTGGGTGACCGCCTGCGTCGCGTCGTGGACGATCAGGTCGTCACCGTTCCAGCGGACGGTCGCGGCGTGAAGCTCGATCGGGTTATGGTTGTGGCGCGGCGTCGTGTAGGTCACGTCGACCTTGTGTGGGGCCGCTGCCAGCGCCGCTTCGGCGTCGCCGATCTCGACGAGCAGCGGCTCGCCCTGGAATGTGCCGGGATAGGTATTGGTCTTCGCCTCGGCGAATCGCGTCCGCGCCGGCAACTCGTCGTAGGTTACCTCGATGAGTGTCGTCGCGTGATCAGCCGCCTCCTGCGTCTCCGCGAGGGCGACGGCGTAGGGCTGACCATTCCAGTGTATGTCGGCGTCCTGGAAGATCGGCAGGTTGTCGCCCGACACCGCCTTGGGGTTCGACATGAACAGCGGCGGCGGCGCCATCTTCGGCGCGTTCTTGTAGGTCATGACGAGGACGACGCCGGGGACCGCCTCCGCCGCCGACGTGTCGAGCGTCGCGATCCGGCCGAGCGGGATCGTCGCGTGGGCGAGCGCGGCGTAGACCATGCCGTCGAGCGGAAACTCGGCGGCGAAGCGCGCTGCGCCCTTGACCTTGAGCGGGCCGTCGATCCGCGACACCGGTGTGCCGACAAGGCCGTGCTTGGCACGGATCAGCGGGTCGGGGACGCCGCCCGGAATCCAGCCGTCGGGGGCGTTCGCGATGGCGGTTTTCATCACCGCCTGGACGGCACCTTGCGCCTTCTTGGCGGCCTCGGCGATCACGCTCATGCCGCTTCTCCCGTCAGTTCCTCGAGCACCGCGACGATCGTCCGCTTCGCCAGCTCGATCTTGAAGCCATTGTCTCTCAGCGGGACCGCGTCGGCGAGCTCGGCCTCGGCCGCCGCGCGGAAGCTGGCCGCCGTCGCCGGCTGGCCGCGCAGCGCCGCTTCCGCTGCGAACGCCCGCCACGGCTTGTGCGCGACGCCGCCGAGCGCCAGCCGCACGTCGGCTACCGTCCCGCCCTGGACGTCGACCGCGGCGGCGACCGAGACCAGCGCGAAGGCGTAGCTCGCGCGGTCGCGGACCTTGCGGTAGGTCGACCGTGCCCCGAAGCCAAGCGGGGGGAGGGTGACCGCCGTGATCAGCTCACCACGAGCGAGGACGGTCTCGATCTCGGGCGTGCCGCCGGGGAGGCGGTGGAAGTCGGTCAACGGCACGTCGCGGCTGCCGTCCGGCCCGTCGATCGTGACGACGGCGTTGAGCGCGGCCATCGCGACCGCCATGTCCGACGGGTGCGTCGCGACGCAAGCCGGCGACGCGCCGAGGATCGCGTGGATACGGTTGAAGCCGTCGACCGCGTCGCAGCCGGCGCCGGGCACGCGCTTGTTGCACGCCGCCGCGTCGTCATAGAAATACGCGCACCGCGTCCGCTGGAGCAGGTTGCCGCCGACCGTCGCCATGTTGCGGATCTGCGCGCTCGCGCCGGCGACGATCGCGCGGGCGAGGAGCGGATAGTCGCGGCGGACGCGCGGATCGGAGGCGAGTGCGGTGTTGCGCACGGCGGCGTCGATCCGCAGCCCGTCGGGCGTCGGCTCGATCGCGGCGGAAAGTCCGGTGACGTCGACCAGCCGGTCGGGGGTCGCGACGCCTTCGCGCATCAGGTCGACGAGGTTGGTGCCGCCGCCGAGATAGTGCGTCGCGGCGGTCGCCTGCGCGAGGCGGATCGCGTCGGCGCTGCTGCCGGCGCGGTCGTAGGCGAACGGGGTCATGCCGGCTCCTTGCTATGGGTCTCGGCGGCGAAGGTGTCGGCGATCGCGTTGACGATGCCGTTGTAGGCGCCGCAGCGGCACAGGTTGCCGCTCATCCGCTCGCGCAGCTCGTCGTGATCGAGGACGATATCGCCGTCGGCCATGTCCGCCGCGACGACACTGGGGACGCCACGGCGGACCTCGTCGATCATCCCCATCGCCGAGCACAGCTGCCCGGGGGTGCAGTAGCCGCATTGGAAGCCGTCGTGCTCGACGAACGCCGCCTGGAGCGGGCTGAGGCCGGTCGCGTCGGCAAGCCCTTCGACGGTGGTGATCGATCGGCCGTCGTATTGGACCGCGAGCGCGAGGCACGCATTGATCCGCTCGCCGTCGACGAGGACGGTACACGCGCCACACGCCCCCTGATTGCACCCCTTCTTCGACCCCGTCAGGCCGAGGTGGTCGCGCAGCAGGTCGAGCAGCGAGGTGCGCAGGTCGAAGTCGGCGTCGACCCCGCGCCCGTTGATGGTGAAATGCATGGTCCCTCCGCGAGAAGCGTTTGTAACGCACGATCGCCGGAGTCGATCCTCCCCGCTCGTGGGAAGGTTGCGCGCAGCGCCGGAGGGCATGTGATCAAGCATTCGTAGCCCATCGCCCGACCGCCCCTCCGTCACCGCTTCGCGGTGCCGCCTTCCCGCAAACGGGGAGGATCGACTACGGCAACCCGGAGTTTATGCTCCGCCATTCCTCAGGAGCCCACTTATGCAGCACCGCACCCTCGGCGACAGCCTCGACGTATCGGCGATCGGCATCGGCTGCATGCCGATGATCCGCGACGGCAACATCAACTACGGCGCCGCCGACGACGACGAATCGACGCGGACGATCCACGCCGCGATCGACATGGGTATCACCTTCTTCGACACCGCCGAGATGTACGGGCCGTTCGCGAACGAGACGCTCGTCGGCGCGGCGATCAAGGGCAAGCGCGACGGCCTCGTCATCGCGACCAAGTTCGCGATGAAGTGGAACGGCGACCAGATGGCGGGGCTCGACGGCAGCCCGGCGAACGCGCGCCGCGCGTGCGAGGGGTCGCTCCAGCGCCTCGGCATCGACACGATCGACCTGTTCTACCAGCATCGCGTCGACCCCAACGTGCCGATCGAGGAGACTGTCGGCGGCATGGCCGACCTCGTCCGCGAGGGCAAGGTCCGCCACATCGGGCTGTCGGAGGCCGGGCCGGAGACGCTGCGTCGCGCCGCCGCCGTTCATCCGATCGCCGCGCTGCAGACCGAATATTCGATCTGGGAGCGCGACGTCGAAGCCGAGATCCTGCCGATCTGCCGCGAGCACGGCATCGGCTTCGTGCCCTACAGCCCGCTCGGCCGCGGTTTCCTCGCCGGCGGCATCCGCAGCCTCGCCGACCTGCCGGCGACCGACTGGCGGCGCAACGACCCGCGCTATTCCGACGAGAACCTGCCCAAGAATCTTGTCATCGTCGACGCCGTCGCCGCGATCGCGGCGAAGCACGGCGCGTCGAACGCGCAGGTCGCGCTGGCATGGCTGCTCGCTCAAGGCGACGACATCGTGCCGATCCCCGGGGTCAAGCGCCGTACGACGATGGCCGACAGCGCCGGCGCGCCTGACGTGGTCCTGACCGACGACGACCTCGCCGCGATCGATGCCGCCGCGCCCAACGGGGCGACCGCAGGGCCGCGCTACGCCCCGGCCGGGCTGGCGCGGGTCAAGATTTAGGCGTCAGCGCGCGCATCGTCGCGTCGAGGACCGCGCCGAACGCGACGTGCGATCCGCCCGAGAAGGCGTGTTCGGCCGGTCCGACGCGCCACGGCGGCGACTTGATGTCGACCAGCGCGAGACCGCACTCCTCGACTGTCGCCCAAACGCCGAGGCCGTAGACGACCCCACCGCCGGCGGCCACCGCCGGCCAGCGGCGGCGCATGACGGCATAGGCGATGCCAAGGCCGACCCCGACCGCGAGGTGGACTGCGGTGCCCGCCGCGACCGTCGCCGCCGGACTGAGCGACCGCCCCAGCGCTACGCGCGCGATCCGGTCGGCCATCACCTCGGTTGCCTCGGGCGGCGGCGGGTCGCCGGCAGAAACCGGCAGGCCAGCGCGCCGCCACACCGCCTGGAAGGCGTTGACCGCGAACGACCCGGCGATTCCGGCGAGTGCACCGCGGACGGCGTCGGCGGCGGTGAGGCTGTGCGATGTCGCCGGCTGGCGCGGGTCGAAGCGGAAGACCTTGAACGGCAGCACCGGCCGATCGCCCGGTCGGGCCAGCGCCGGCGAGCGCGGCAGCTGGGTGCAGACGACGTACATCGCGCCGTCGGGGCCCTTCATCAGCCCGTCGGGCCAGAACATGTCGTCGCGGACGACCGGCTCGTCGTAATGGCCGTGGGGGTCGACGCGGCCGACGGTGTTCGTCTCGATCACCGTCAGGTAGAGGTTGCCGGCGTCGTCGAACGCCATCCCGCCCGAATTGGGCTTGGTCGCGAAACGTTCGAGGCGTTTCGCCAGCGCCGCGTCGTCGAGCGTGGGATCGAGCAGGTCATCGACGCGCAGTCGCCACAGGGTGTGCCCATTGAGCGGCGACAGGTAGAGCCACTCCCCGCGAGCATCCAGCGCGATGCCGTCGACGCCGACGCGCATCGGCTGGCCCTTGAACTCGTCGCTATTGTGGCGGACCGTCCGGCCGTCGATGACGAGGTTGCGCCGCTCGGCCTTGATCCCGGCATGGCCCTCGAGGCGGCGTTCGGCAGTGCCGGTGGCAAGATCGACGACGATCAGCGCCGCGCGGCTGCCGTCGCCACCGTGGCCGGCGCCTTCGTCGGCGATATAGATTTTGCCGCGCACCTCGTCGACGGCGAAGTCGTTCGGCTCGGAGAAGGGGGTCAGGACCGCGGGCGGGATCGGGATGACGCGGTCGAGGCGGTCGGCGACGGTGTCCCACACGACGAACTTCGCGGGCACCTGCGACCGCGTCCCCATGTCGGCGAGCCAGATGCGCCCCTGCGCGTCGTCGTGGAGGCCGAGGACGGCGTCGAGCCATGTCGACGGATCGCCTTCGGGCGTGTTCCACCGGGCGTTGGGGAACGGCGACAGCGACCCGTCGTCGTTGAAGACCGAGACGCGGACCGGAGTCTCGTACATCGGGTGATGGCTGACGACGAGGCGGCCGGCGGCGGTGAAGCAGCCGTTGCCGACCGGGGTATCGGTCGTCGCGTAGACGGTCGAGGCGAGGCTCATAGCGGCGGCTCCGTCGTCACCAGCCCCGGCGCGAGCTTTGTGATGTCCTGCGTCCCGGTCAGCGCCATGCAGTCGAGCAGTTCCTGCCGCAACAGCGCGAGCGCGCGGTCGACACCCTTCCGTCCATGCGCCGCAAGCCCGTACGCCCACGCCCGGCCGCTAAGGCAACCGTGTGCGCCGCGGCCCATCGCGCGGACGATGTCGAAGCCGGTCAGGACGCCGCCGTCCCACAGCACCTCGATTTCGCCGCCGACCGAACGGGCGATCTCGGGGAGGACACTGATCGTCGACGGCGCGCCGTCGAGCTGGCGCCCGCCGTGGTTCGACACGACGATCGCGTCGGCGCCGAGGTCGCGCGCGCGCTTGGCGTCGTCGACCGTCAGGATGCCCTTGACGACGAATTTGCGCGGCCACTGCGCCCGGACCCAGCGGATGGTGCCCTCGTCGATGCCGGCGAACAGGTTGGCGTTGACCCACGCGGCGAGCGACAGGACGTTCGACGCTTGCGGGTGCTCCTTCGCCATCGTCGCGAAGGTCCACCGCTTGCTCGTCACCATCCGCGCGATCCACGGCAGATGGCCCATCATGTCGATCACGTTGCCCGGCGTCACCCGGATCGGCGAGGTCAGCCCGTTCCTGTTGTCCGCCCAGCGCTGGCTATGGACATGGACATCGAGCGTCATGACCAGCGCCGAGCAGCCGGCGGCGGCAGCGCGCGCGATCAGGTGCTCGTTCACCTCCATCTGCTGCATCATGTAGAGCTGCGACCAGAACGGCGTCTTCCGCACCGCGGCGACATCCTCGATCGACGCGATCGAGAAGCCCGACAGGCAGAACGGCACGCCCGCCGCCTCGGCCGCGCGCGCCGCGTGGAGCTCGCCGTCGGGCCACGTCAGCCCGACCATGCCGACCGGCGCGAGCGCGAGCGGGAATGCCGCCGGGTCGCCCAGCATCGTCGTCGCGGTGTTCTGCTGGCGGACGTCGACCATGTTGTTCGGCGCGAACGCGAGCCGGTCGAGGTCGGCGCGGTTCCGGGCGACGGTCAGCTCGCGGTACGACCCGCCGGCGACATATTCGTAGACCGCCTTCGGCAGCCGGCGCTTCGCCACCTTGCGCAGGTCGTCGATGTTGACCGCGTCCATTACACGAACGCGGCGATGCGCTCGGCGACCGCGTCGGGCCGTTCGAGCGGAAGGAGATGGCCGGCGTCGCTCAGGATATGCAGCTCGGCGCGCGGCAGGCCGGCGGCGATCGCGCGCGGCACGTCGGGGCCCATCACCTCGTCGCGGTCGCCGGCGAGGACGAGGACGGGCACGTCGATCGCCGCCGTCGCCGCGGCGATGTCGTCGCGGCTGCCGGTTTCGAGCCACCACCGCCACGCCGGTTCGGCGACGCGGAGCTCGTCGTCGACCGCGACCTTGAGCACCTCGGGGGGCAGGCGGCTGCCGGTGTCCTCGAGTTGCTTCGTTGCGCGGCCGCGGTTGGCATAGGCGTCGAGCGCCTCGGCTCGCGCGGCATCGGTCATCGGCTGCGCGAACGCCGGGGCTGACGCGATCAGGATCAGTCCGGCGAGCCCCGGCGGGCGCTTCGCCGCGGCGGCGAGCGCGATCTTGCCGCCCATCGAATGGCCGACCGCCCACCATGGCGCGTCGCCGGCGGTGTCGATCAGCCAGTCGGCATAGGCACCGAGCGATGTCGCGGCGGGCGGGGGCGTGTCGCCGAAGCCGGGCACATCGGGCACGACGCAGTCGAAGCCCGCGCCGAGCTCGTCGACCAGCGCCACCCACGACCGCGTCGAACCGCCGAAATAATGAGCGAAGACGAGGCGGGTCACGATGCGCGCCTTACTCCTTGTCGCCGGGCAGCACGCCGCTCAGCACCTGCCGGGCCGATTCCGCGACGAGGTGTACGCCGCCGCTGTCGCCCTTGAGCATCGTCCGCATGAACTTCGCCGCCTGCTCGAGGCTGATGTGCGGCGGCAGCGGTGGCACCTCGGGGTCGGTCTTGACCTCGATCACCGTCGGCACGGCACTCGCCAGCGCCTCGTCCCACGCCGCGCCCATCCTCTCGGGATCATCGACGTAGATCGAGTGGAGCCCGGCGAGCCGAGCGAACTTGGCATAGGCAATGTCGGGAATTGACTGGGTCGCGTCGAACCTCGGTTCGCCGAGCATGACGCGCTGCTCCCACGTCACCTGGTTGAGGTCCTCGTTGTTCCACACGCAGCAGATCCAGCGCGGGTCGCTCCACTGCCGCCAGTATTTGGACACCGTGATCAGCTCGGCCATGTTGTTCATCTGCATCGCGCCGTCGCCGACTAGCGCGACCACCGGCCGGTCGGGGTGGGCGAACTTGGCTGCGATGGCGTAGGGCACCGCCGCGCCCATCGACGCGAGGCCGCCCGACAGTGACGCCATCTGCCCGCGCTTGATCTTGAGGTCGCGCGCATACCAGTTGGCGCAGCTCCCCGAATCGCTGGTGACGATCGCGTTCGCCGGCAGGCGCGGCGACATCTCCCACACGACGCGCTGCGGGTTGACCGGGGTCGCCTTGGCGTGCGCGCGATCCTCGACGGTCTTCCACCAGCGGACGACGCCCGCCTCGATGTGGTGCCGCCACGCGCGGTCTTCCTTGTGCGTCAGTAGCGGCAGCAGCGCGGCAAGCGTCTCGGCGCTGTCGCCGTGGAGGTTGACCTCGCTCGGGTAGCGCAAGCCCAGCGACTGCGCCTTGATGTCGATCTGGACGCACCGCGCCTGCCCGTCCTTGGGCAGGAACTCGGCCCACGGGAAGCTGGTGCCGACCATCAGCAGCGTGTCGCACCCGTCCATCATGTCGCTCGAAGGCTCGGTCCCGAGCAGCCCGATCGTGCCGGTGACGAACGGCAGGTCGTCGGGCAGCGCCGCCTTACCGAGCAGTGCCTTGGCGACGCCCGCCCCGAGCGCGTCGGCGACGGCGATCACCTCGTCGTGGGCGTGCATCGCCCCCGCGCCGATCAGGATCGCGACCTTGCGGCCGGCATTGAGGACGTCGGCGGCGCGCTGGAGGTCGGCCGGGTAGGGGACGACCTTCGGCCGCGTATAGCCGACGCCGGAGCGGGTGAAGCCGTGCTCGCGCGGCGGCTGGACCATCTTCTGCATCTGAACGTCGGCGGGCAGGATGACGACGGTCGGCGCGCGGTTGGCAACGGCGACGCGGCACGCGGTGTCAATCACGTGGCGGGCCTGCGCCGGGGCGACGACCTCCTGGACGTAGTCGGCGACGTCGGCGAACAGCCGGTCGAGGTTCAGCTCCTGCTGGTAATGCGCGCCGCGCACCGTCTGCGCCGCCTGGCCGGTGATCGCGAGGACCGGCTGGTGGTCGAGCTTGGCGTCGTACAGTCCGGTAACCATGTGACTCGCGCCGGGCCCGCCGGTCGAGATGCACACGCCCATCGTGCCGGTGAACTTGGCGTAGGCCGACGCCATGAACGCCGCCATCTCCTCGTGGCGGACCTGGACGTAGGCGATGCTGCCCTCGACCCGCTGAAGCGCGGCGAAGGTGCCGTTGATGCCGTCGCCGGGGTAGCCGAACATCAGCTTGACCCCCCAGTCGTGGAGGCGTTCGATGACGAAGTCGCCGACGGTCTGGCTCATGGTCGTGTCTCCCGGTGGCCCCTGAACGCCGCAGATCGCAGCCGGTTCAGACTTCGATCTTCAGCATCGCCGGTTGCTTCGTCACCTCGAACATCTCGCCGTGCGGAACCATGGTGATGTGGCCGAACTGCTCGAGCAGCATCCGGTACGCCTTGGCCACCGGCCGCGGGTTGCGGTCGAGGTCGTAGAGGCCGCACGGATTGACCGTGCCCTTCTTCTCGGCGAGCGCGATGTCCCAGTCGATCTGGTCGATCAGGCTGTACCATGTGAAGCCCAGCACCGGCACGCCGACGCGGCGCATCTTGAGGATGTTCATCCATTGCTTCCACAGCCACGTCGGTGCGGCGTCGGCGTCGAGGACGTTGGTCTCGGTGTGCATCACCGGCTTGCGGTAGCGCTCGTAGTAGGTGTGGGTGATGTTGAACCAGCCCAGCACGTCCTCGGCCGGACACATCGCGCCGTCGGGGGTCAGGATGCGCTCGTTGCGTCCGTAGTAATCGTTGCCCATGACCTGGTAGCCCGGCGGTTCGCCGGCCATGAACCAGTCGTACTCGCGGCGGGTCAGGCCGTTGTCGGCGAGCCAGTGGTCGACCTCGGAATCGAACGGATTGGCGTAGAGCAGGTCGAGCGAGATGAAGCGCTGCTTGTTCGCCAGCCGCACCTCGGCCGATTCGGTCGCGCGCGCCTCGTGGAGGTATTCGGCGCTTTCCGACTGGACGATGATGCAGTCGGGCCGCCGCGCGGCGATCGCCTGCGTCCCCAGGATCGACGCTGCGACGCTGTGCTTGAGCGCGTTGACGAAGCTGCGGTCGTCCTTCGCCTGCTCGTTCCACAGCCCTTCCTTGGCCGACAGCCGCGCGTTGACGTAGATCTCGTTGACCGGAGTATAGGCGCGGACCCACGGATAGCGCTCGGCCACCGCATCGCAGTAGCCGCGGAAAAGGATCGGGAAGTCGGGGTTCTGGAAGTTGCCGACCCAGTCGGGCAGGCCGAAATGGCACAGGTCGAGGATCGGGATCAGCTCCAGCCGCTGTATCTCGGCCATCGCCTGATCGGCGAACTCCCAGTCGTACTTGCCCTCCGCCAGCCAGACGCGGTGGATCGGCAGGCCATAACGCAGCACCTTGAGGCCGAGTTCGGCGGTCAGGCGCAGGTCGTCGCGCCAGCGGTCGTAGTGGCCGCATTCGAGCAGCTGGTCGCGCCGGATCCGGCCCTGGTCGATCGTCGGATTCGAGCATTCGATCCCGGTCGCGAACATGAAGTTGCCGGGCGCGAGGATCGGCAGGCCGCTGCCGTCGCTGCCGCGCGCCCCGCCGTGCTCGTCGCCGGCATAGCCGTCGGGGCCGACGTCGCGCTCGATGCGGTCGAGGAAGCTGGTCATCGCGCGTCTCCCGTCACGCTTCGCCACGCGCCCCGCGCGCCAGGAACCGGTCGGCGGTGCGCAGCGACAGCGCCATGATCGTCAGCGCCGGGTTGGCGGCGAGCGCGCTCGGGAACACCGAGTTGTCGCAGATCGTCAGGTTCGGCACGTCGTGCGCGCGGCCGTCGGGGTCGACGACCGACGCCGCCGGGTCGGTTCCCATCCGCGCCGTGCCGATGGTGTGGGCGTAGCGGTCGTACGACCACACGTCATGCCCGCCGGCCGCGTCCCAGATCCGCCGCATGATTTTCTCGGCGTGCGCCGTCAGCCGCTTCTCGTTGTCGCCCGCAGTGAAGGTGACGAGCGGCTTGGGCAGGCCGCGGCCGTCGATCTCGTCGGACAGGGTCAGTTCGTTGCCGGCGTAAGGCAGGCAGTCGCCGAGGATATTGATCCCGGCGACATGGTTGTATTCGCGCATGTGCGCGGTCAGCGCGTCGCCCCACAAGCCGCGGCCGCGCGCGACCTCGCCGGCGTAGGTCACTGGCATGACGCCGATCGACTGGAGGAGGTAGCCGCCGGCGAAGTCGGCGTCGGCCGGGCGGTTGGTGTCCTCGCTGATCAGCCCGCCCGGGATGCCCTTGTACGGCCGGATCATTTGGTCGAACGTGCCCCACACCTGCATACCGGTATGCGCCATGAAATTCTTGCCGACCTGCCCGCTGGCGTTGGCGAGGCGGTTGAGCAGCAGCAGCCGCGGCGTCTCGACAGCGCCGGCGCAGAGGAAGACGTGGGCGGCGGTCTGGTAGTGGGTGACACCGTCCTTGACGTAGACCGCGCCGGTCAGCCGGCCCGCGGCGTCGGTCGGCAGTTCGGTGACATAACTTTCGGCGCGGATCTGCGCGCCGTGGGCGACGGCGAACGGCAGATAGGTCACGTCCATGCTCGCCTTGGCCCCGGTCGAGCACCCGGCTTGGCAGAAGCCGCGGTTGGTGCAGGCCGGCCGCCAACCGTAGCCGGGCTGCCACCACGACCCCGACAGCGCCGCGTTCGCCGCCGGCGCGGTGCGGATGCCGAGGTCGGCGCACGCGCGCTGCATCAACTGCGCCGCACCGTTGAGTGGCAGCGGCGCGAGCGGGTATGCCGGGCGCGGCGGCCCCCAAGGATAATCGGCCGGCCCCGACACGCCGAGGAACGCCTCGATCTCGGCATAGTAGGGCGCGAGGTCGTCGTAGCTCAGCGGCCAGTCGACGCCGACGCCGAACTGCTCGCGCAAGCGGAAGTCGGTCGGCTGCGGCCGCGGGGTATAGGCGGTGTAGTGGAGGGTCGACCCGCCGACGCCGATGCCCGAGTTGTTCTTGCCGAAGTTGATCGGGTTGCCGCCGGCGCTCAGCCGCTCGTCGGTCCAGAACAGCTTCGACTGCGCGACCTCGTCGGTGGCGAAGTCGTCGCCTGGCGTCCAGTGGCGGCCGGCCTCGAGCGCGACGACCTTCAGCCCGGCGGCGGCGAGGCGCGCGAGGAGCGGGGCCCCGCCGGCCCCGGTGCCGATGACGACGGCGTCGACCGGATCGAGGCTCATGCCACCGGCTCCGGCTCGTGCGCGGCGCGGGCCCCGAAGCCGACGTCCTGCCAGCCGCGCGCGTCGGCCATGCCGGCGTAACCGATCTCCTCCTGCGCCAGCGGATGCGAGTAATAGAGGTCGACCACGCCGGCGAGGACTTCCTCGAACCACCGCGCCGACGAGATGCCGGGCCAGTCGGCCCCTCCGGCTTGGACGTTGCGCAAGAGCTCGTCCTGCCCCGCCCCGTCACGCCCGGCGAAGCCTGCCGCCGCGAGCGCGTCGAGCCCGCGCGCGACCAGTTCGGCGTCGGCCGGCTGGTCGGCATAGCGCCAGCCGTCGCCCTTGCCGTCGGCCAACCGCCGGTGGAGACGCGCGGCCAGGTCGATCGGAGTCGGCCGGTCGGGCTGGGGCACGAGCCGCGCGGCGACGGCGGCGAGCACGGCAAGCTGCCGTTCGTCGAGCACTGTCTTCGCCGGCGGATCGACCGGCGCGATCCGGTCGCGGAGCGCGGCGGCGGTCGCCGGCGTCAGCAGCGCCCCGCCGATCAGGTCGGTGACCGAGTGCGCGGGATAGGCCGTCATGCCGCTGCCAGCCGTCCGCCGGTCACCTCGAGCAGCGCGCCGGTGATGAAGCTGCCGTCGTCCGACGCCATCAGGACGTAGGCGGGGGCAAGCTCCTCGGGCTGGCCGGGGCGCTTGAGGATGACCTCGTGGCCGAAGTTCTCGACCTCGCTCGCCGGCATCGTGCCCGGGATGTTCGGCGTCCACACCGGCCCCGGCACGACGCAGTTGACCCGGATGCCGCGGTCGCCGAGCGAGAGCGCGAGGCTCTTGGTGAACGAATGGATTGCGCCCTTGGTCGCGGTATAGTCGATCAGGATCGCGAGCCCCGTCATTCCGACGATCGACCCCGTGTTGACGATCGCGTCGCCCTTCGCGAGGTGCGGCAGCGCCGCCTGCGCCATGAAGAAGTAGGCGAAGATGTTGGTCTCGAACGTCCGCCGCAGGTTGTCCTCGGTAATGTCCTCGAACCGCTCCTCGGCGACCTGGAAGGCGGCGTTGTTGACGAGGACGTTCAGCCCGCCAAAACGCTCGACTGTCGCCGCGACCGCGGCGGCGCACTCGGCCTTGACACGGACGTCGTGCTTCAACGTCAGGCACTCGCCGCCCTTGCCTACGACGATCTTCGCGGTGTCGGCGGCATCACCGTCGTTTTCGTTGTAGACGATCGCGACTTTTGCGCCTTCCATCGCGAAGGCAATCGCGACGGCGCGGCCGATACCCGAATCGCCGCCGGTGATGAGGGCAACCTTGCCGGTCAGCTTGCCGGCGGGGCGGTAGCTCGACAGATCGCTGGCCGGTGCAGGGTCCATGTCCGACTGCTTCGCCGGATACGGCAGCTGCTCGCCGTGAAAGGCCGTCGCGGGTGGGCGGGTGTCGTCGGACATTGTTTCGCTCCGTCGACGCGCGGGGTGGCGACGACGTGCCCACAACCCGGCGTCGAACCGCACGTTCCACACCACGGCGCGCGCAACGCTTTGCCGCAAGAAGACGTGCCGCTGCGCAAGTTGCCGCGTCGGTCAGCGTGCGAGCATCGGCCCCAGCGGCTGCCCCCCGAAGAGGTGGACGTGGAGGTGCGGCACCTCCTGGTGCGCGTCGAGCCCGACGTTGGCCAGCAGGCGGTAGCCGCTGTCCTCAAGCCCGAGTTGTCGCGCGACCGCGCCGACCGCGCGGACGAACCCGGCGATCTCGGCGTCGGACGCCGTGGCGCTGAAGTCGGCCCACGACACGTACCGTCCGCGCGGGATGACGAGGACGTGGTGGGGGGTGAGCGGATGGAGGTCGTGGAAAGCGATCGCGAACGCGTCCTCGTACACCCGCCGGCTCGGGATCTCGTCGCGGAGGATGCGCGCGAAGACGTTCGCGTCGTCGTAGGGGGCGAGGGCAGGGACGGGCATGGGGTCAATCCTCCCGTGGGCCTAGCTTCTCAGCTTCCAGTTCGGCGATGCGTAGGCGGAGGCGGATGACCTCGGTCAGCAGATCGTCGCGTTGAACTCCGACCCGAGCGAGAATTTCGGCAATATTCTCCAGCTCTTGGTTGCGATCGACCAGCTGGCGCAAAAGGGCGTCCTGCACGCGCAGTCGTGCCTTGTCGTTCGGATCGGGCAAACGCTTCAGAACTTGATCGACGAACGCCTTGAGCAGTAGCGAGGCGGGATCCATCCGCTCAGCGTGGTGTCAGACCGAGCTCGGCCATGCGTCTGTCACCCTCGGCAGCGCTCGCCTCGAGACGCGCCAGCAGGTTCGCCGACAGGCTGGCCTGTGCCTGAAGTGCGATCGCGAGTTCCGGCATGACCGCGGTGAGCACGGCCATGTCGTCGAGTACTTCGTCAAGCCGTGGATCGACCACTTCGACAACGGCCACGTCAGCCCTCCGTTGGTCTCGTCAACATACTATTATCATCGATACGGAGCGGAAGGAAGGTGGGACGGCGATCGGCCGGCCGGCTGGCTCGCGTCGCTTAGGGCGTCATGCGCCCACGCGGAGGCTCGATGCCGCGACGCCCCGCCTTTTCAGTCAGCCCCGACACCCCCTCGCGCCGGCTCAGCTCGGCGCGGATGTCGTCGAAGGTCAGCTCGGCGTCGGCGAGGAGGACGGCGAGGTGGAAGACGAGGTCGGTCGCCTCGCCGACCAGCGCCGCGCGGTCGTCGGTCATCGCGGCGATGACCGTCTCGACCGCCTCCTCGCCGAGCTTCTGCGCGATCTTGGCGCGGCCCTTTGCGGTCAGTTTCGCCACATAGGACGAAGCGGGATCGCCGCTCCGGCGCGCGACGATCGTCGCGAGCAGGCGGTCAAAGATGTCGGCGGGGGCGTCGTCGCTCACGTCCGTACCGTCAGCCCGGCCGCGGCGAGCGCCGCCTTGGCCTCGGCGATGCTCGCCTCGCCGAAGTGGAAGATCGACGCGGCGAGGACGGCCGAGGCGTGACCGGCGACGACGCCCGGCGCGAGGTCGCCGACGCTCCCGACGCCGCCGCTCGCGATCACCGGCACCGGCACCGCGTCGGCGGCGGCGCGGGTCAGGTCGAGGTCGTAGCCGCACTTGGTCCCGTCGCGGTCCATGCTGGTCAGCAATATTTCGCCCGCGCCGCGTCGCGCCGCGTCGATCGCGTATTGGACGGCGTCGATCCCGGTGGCCCGCCGCCCGCCGTGGGTGAACACCTCCCACCGGCCCGGCGACACCGCCTTGGCGTCGATCGCGACGGTGATGCACTGCTCGCCGAAGTGGCGCGACAGCTCGCCGATCAGGTCGGGCCGCGCGACGGCAGCCGAGTTGACCCCGACCTTGTCGGCCCCCGACAGGAGCAGCGCGCGGACGTCGTCGACCGTCCGCACGCCGCCGCCGACGGTCAGCGGCATGAAGCAGACGCTCGCCGTCTTGCGGACGATGTCGAGGATGATGCCGCGGTCCTCGTGCGTCGCCGTGATGTCGAGGAAGACGAGTTCGTCGGCCCCGGCGGCGTCGTAGGCACGCGCGGCGGCGACGGGATCGCCGGCGTCGGTCAGCCGGGTGAAGTTGACCCCCTTGACGACGCGCCCGCCGGCGACGTCGAGGCAGGGGATGACGCGGACGGCGAGGGTCACGCCGCCGCCCGTAGCGCATCGGCCATGCTCAGACGGCCGTCGTAGATCGCGCGGCCGACGATCACCCCGGCAATGTTGGGGTAGACCCTCAGCGCGGCGATGTCGTCCACCCCGGCAACCCCACCGCTGGCGATGACCGGCAGCGTCGTCGCCGCTGAAAGCGCCTCGGTCGCGTCGACGTTGACCCCCTTGAGCAGCCCGTCGCGGCCGACGTCGGTGAACAGGACGGCGGCGACGCCGGCGTCCTCGAAGCGGCGCGCAAGGTCGGCGACGGCGACCGTCGACGTGGCGGCCCAGCCGCGCGTTGCGACCATTCCTCCTTTCGCGTCGACCGCGACGACGATCCGCCCCGGCGCGGCGGCGGCGGCGGCGCGGACGAGGGCGGGATCGTCGAGCGCCGCCGTCCCGACGACGATGCGCGCGTGGGCATCATGGAGCGCCCGCACGATGCGTGCGGCGTGC
>CAHJWT010000004.1 GCA_903643075.1 Sphingomonadaceae bacterium
CGCCGCGGTCATGCTCGCCGCCGCGGCGCGCGCCGCCGCCGCGCTCGACGGCCGCGACTATGTCCTGCCCGACGACGTCAAGGCGCTCGCCCCCGACGTCCTGCGCCACCGCGTCGTCGTCTCGCCCGCGACTGAAATCGACGGCGTTCCGGTTGACCGCGTCGTCGCCGGCCTGATCGAGGCGACGGCGGCCCCGCGGTGATCTATCCGACCGGGCGACTGGTTCTTGCGGCGGGGCTCGGCGCACCAGTCGCGCTGCTTGTCGGGGTGGTCGCGCCGACACTGTGGCTGCTCCCGCTCGGCTGGGTGCTGCTGCTCGTCGTGCTAGCGGTTGCCGACATCGTGACGACGACGGCCCCCGGTGCGCTCGCGCTGACGGCGCCGACGTCGATCGGCGTCGGCGAGCGTTTCGACCTCGGGCTGGCGCTCTCGCCGCCAGTCGCGCGGCACACCGAGGCCGCAATCGCCGCCGATCCGCGGCTCGACCTTGCCGATGGCGGTACCGTCCGGCTCGCCCGCGAGGCGACGATCGCGGCGACCGGGCTGCGGCGCGGCATCGCCTTGGTTCGCGAACTCCAGCTGCGCTGGCAGGGGCCGCTCGGGCTGGTCTGGCGCCAGCGGGCGACGCGGGTCGACCGCAGCGTTCTCGTCACCCCCGACGTCCGCAGCGCCCGCAGCGACGCCGTCACGCTCTTGACCCGCGAAGCGCGGACGGGGATGACGACCCAGTTCGAGACCGGCCACGGCGGTGAGTTCGACGCGTTCGCCCAGTATCAACCCGGCATGGACCGGCGGCGGATCGACTGGAAGGCGTCGGCGCGCCATTCGGCGCTGCTCGCCAAGGAATATCGCGCCGAACGCGACAACAACATCGTCGTCGCCTTCGACTGCGGGCGGACGATGGTTGAGCCGGTCGCCGAGGTCGCGCGGCTCGACCGGGCGATCACCGCCGGGCTGCTCGTCGCGTATCTGTCGTTCAAGCTCGGCGACCGGGTCACGCTGTTCGCCTTCGATTCGCGGCCGCGGGTCGCGAGCGCGGCGCTGACCGGTACCGCGGGCTTCGCCGCCATCCGCCGGCTGGCAGGGAGCCTCGACTATAGCGCCGAGGAGACCAATTTTACTCTCGGCCTGTCGGCGCTCGCCGCGCGGCTCGACCGCCGGTCGCTGATCATCCTCTTCACCGACTTCACCGACGCGATTTCCGCCGAGCTGATGCTGCGATCGGTCGGGCGGCTGCTCGATCGTCACGTCCTGATGTGCGTCGTCCTTACTGACGAGGCACTCGAAGCGCTCGCCGCCGCCGAACCGCTTGCCGCCGACGACGTCACCCGCGCGGTCGTCGCCGCCGACCTCCTCCGCGAGCGGCGGATCGTCCTGACGCGGCTGCGGCGGATGGGGGTCGAGGTGCTCGAGGCGTCGTGGCGCGATCTGGGTCCGGCACTCGCTGCGCGCTACCTCGACGCCCGCTGGCGGGGGCTGCGATGAACGGGCTCGTCGTCGGCAGCCGCCGATTTCGCGCCGACCGCGAGGCCGACTGGGCGGCGCTCGAAGCGCTGCTCGACCGTGCCGACAAGGGGTCGCTTCGCCGACTGTCCGACGATGACATCCTCGCGCTGCCGCGGCTGTACCGCGCAACGGTGTCGTCGCTGTCGGTCGCGCGCGCGACATCGCTCGACGCCGATCTCGTCGCCTATCTCGAAGCGCTATCGGCGCGGGCCTATTTCCTCGTGTACGGCGTCCGCGGCGGCGTCGCCGGGCGCGCGAAGCGGTTCGTCACCCGTGACTTGCCGGCGGCGGTCCGGGGGCTCGCGCTCGAAACCTGGACCGCGTTCGCACTGCTCGCGCTCGGCACTGCGATCGGCTTCATCCTCGTCAGCCGCGACCCCGGCTGGTACGGGTCGTTCGTCCCCGAAGGGCTCGCCCACGGTCGTAACCCTGAGGCGACGACCGCGAGCCTGCGCGCGACGCTCGGCGGTGGCGACGACCAGCCGCTCGCCGTCCTCGCGAGCTTCCTGTTCACCAACAACGCGCGGGTCGCGATCAGCGCGTTTGCGCTCGGCTTCGCCGCCGGGGTCCCGACCACGCTGCTGATTCTTTCGACGGGGACGATGCTCGGCGCGGTCGTCGCTCTGTTCGGCGCGCGCGGGATCGGCATCGAGCTCGGCGGCTGGTTGATGATCCACGGCACCACCGAATTATTCGCGGTCGTCCTCGCCGGGGCGGCGGGGCTGCGCATCGGTCGCGCAGTGATTTTCCCGGGGACGGCGACGCGGCTCGCGGCGGCGCAGGTGGCCGGACGGCAGGCGGCGACGGTGATGATCGGAGTCGTGACGATGCTGTTCGTCGCCGGGGGCCTCGAAGGTTTCGCCCGCCAGCTCGTCACCGCAACGGCGGCGCGTTACGTTATTGCCGGGACGATGCTCGCGCTCTGGCTTGGCTATTTTTACCTGCCGCGGCGTGCGCGATGAGCGGCCGCGGCAGCGACGACGCCCGGGCGCTCGTCACCCCCGAAGGCATCGTCCTCACCCTGCAGCTCGCGGGCAGCGGCCAGCGCCTCTGGGCATTCGTCCTCGATCTGGCGATGGTGATGGCGATGCTCGTTGCCGTGACGGTCGCCGCGCTGCTGCTCGTCGGTTCGCTCGCGCTGACGTTGCCCGGCGGCGGCTCGGCGGCGTTCCAGGTCGTCGCGGTGATCTGGCTGCTCGCCGCGTTCATCCTGCGCAACCTGTGGTTCGTGATGTTCGAGGCAGGACGCCGGACCGCGACGCCGGGCAAGCGCATTGTGGGCCTGCGGGTAGCAGCGCGCGACGGCGACCGGTTGACGATCGACGCCGTCGTCGCGCGCAACCTCGTGCGCGAGCTCGAATTCTTTTTGCCGTTGTCGTTCATCGCCTACCAGGCGGGCGCCAGCGCGGCGAATGCGTGGACCGCGCTGGCCGGCATCGGCTGGACGACCGGCTTCGCTCTGCTGCCGCTTGTCAACCGCGACCGCCTCCGTGTCGGCGACCTCCTCGCCGGGACGTGGGTGTTGCAGGCGCCGCGCCCCCGTCTCGGCGTCGACGTCGTGGAACGCGGCGCCGCAACGACGGGCTTCGTCTTCACCGACAAGCAGCTCGCCGCCTATGGTGTGTTCGAGCTCCAAACGCTGGAGGACGTCCTACGCCGGAGCGAGGTCAACCCGATGCGCCGCCGCGTCGATGATCCCGTGATCGCCGTCGCCGCGAGCATCCGGCGCAAGATCGGCTTCACCGGCGGCGACGACTTCGCCTTTCTGAGCGCGTACTACTTGGCGCTGCTAACTCGTCTCGAGCGACAAAAACTATTCGGCAAAACGCGGCGTGACAAGCATGATGCAGCCTGATTCGGAACAGTAATTCGTGATAGTATAGCCGTGAACGGTGCTGGCGTCGCAGCGATAAGCTCTTCAGGTCGAGTAAAATATCGGTAACGCTGATCTTATAAGAAGTTTCCCCCACCAAAAATCCTCCCTTTTATCTCGGTCGAGCGAAGATGGACAAACGACTACACTTGCGGCGCGGCCGTAGGTCATCGAACGACCTGGTCTGGGTCGGTACCGTCGGCGGTCAGGCGGGAGTCGCCCCAGTTTCCGGCATTAGCTTCAATCTCTTCCACATCGGCTTGCGGACATTTATTTGGTGATACGATGATCCTGCAAGGGACCGGGTAAACGAACTCGACTAAACCGAAGGAGCAATCGATGTCCCGACGTCGCAATAATTTTATGATGTTCCTCCCGTTGCTCACTATATCGGTGCCGCTATCTGCCAATGCTCAAACGCCTCCATCGGCCCGGACCCTCGAGGCAGCCGCACGTCGTGAGATCGTAGAAGCGTTCGCCCGCGAGAGGCGCCGCCAGCGCCGCAGGCCAAAGGGCCGCCACCCGCAATGGAAGCGGTCGAGGCAGGGATCACGCGGGCGGACCAGCTGGCAGGCCGCGTAGGCTATGTCGAAGTGAGAAGCTTTCCATCGTTGAGCAGTTTCAAGCAAGTGATCGATGCTGCGATGTCCGGTCTTTCCGGCAGCCGTGCGCTCATTATCGACGCTCGGAGGAATGGTGGCGGTGATCCGGAATCGGTCACCTACCTCGTGAGCTTCTTGGTTCCACCTGATCGACCGATCAGCGACTTCATTATGCGAACCGCGAAAACGAATGACACCACCAGGCGAAGCTTCCGAAGCGTTCGCACGCCGGTGTCTTTCCTTGAGGTTCCCGTCTACGTGCTCATGAGCAGCGACACCTTTTCCGGCGGTGAAGAGTCCGCATACGACATTCAGGCGCTCAAGCGGGGAACCCTCATCGGCGAAACGACTGGAGGTGGAACTAATCCCGCAGTACCAGCGACCTCGGCCATGGTGTCATTGCAGTGATCCCGTTCGGCCGACCGGAAAATCCGATAACCAAGACTAACTGGGACGGCGCTGGTGTTCGACCAGACGTTGCCGTTCCAGCCGGCTCCGCCCTAAGCGTAGCGCTGTCGAAATTGGGGTCAAAACCCGCCTTAGATATCGCCACCGCGTCCACACAGCGGGTGTTTACTCCCAGAACAACACCTCTACCTGGAACGGAGGCGGCCGTGCGTAAGTTGCTTGGCGCTATCACGACCGAAGCCCCGGTCAAGGCGATACTGGCACCGGCATTTGATTCGTATTATGAGCAGACGCTTCCTTAGCTCCGCACTGAATTGGCCGACCTCGGAGAGCTGCGTTCGGTAAATTTCTACCGAGTGGCCCGATTTCAGGGAGGCGATGTATATAAACTGACTTTCGCCAATGGTCAGAGAAACATTCAGATTGCGATGGGAAATGACGGTATGATCGACGAGGCGTCAGCGTTGTTACCGCTTGAGCCAGGCCAATAGTCTCTCTTCTGGGACGGCAGTTATCGCTATCTGCCTCCCGAGGCCTGCCCCATCGCACTCCACTTTGTGCGCCGTTCCGCGGCCGCCTATAGCCCGTCCAAAAGCAACCGCGCCCACGATATGAACCGACGTCTGTAGTCGGGAGACGCGACGGGGCCGCTGAATGACCGCATTTGGGGTGCCACGTTCAGTTCGCGAACGTCCGGAACTGGGGTGGGCGGTAGGGCATTTGCCGGCGACGACAGGATTAGATAAGCCGTAGTCCGACACCCAGGTCACCTTCGGAGCTTCGCCGAACCGCATGTCAACGGCGCTGACACCGTGCACACGAGCCTGCACTTGCGTATCCTGCTGGCAGCGTTCAGCATTTGACGTTGCAAACGGTCGGGTGCAGCTGCAGCGTTCGGCACGGGCAAAGCGCGACGCGGGGATTGCGTCAGGATAAAAGGTGACGGTGCGGGGCGCGACGATCCTCAGGACGCTTCCGCCGCGCCTGTCTGGCCGGCAGATCGGCGCAATCTGCGCCGGTAACGCGCTCGAGTTCTATGACTTCGTCGTCTACGCGATCTTCGCAGCGCCAATCGGCCGCACGTTCTTTCCCTCCGACCGTCCCGGCGTCACCCTGCTGGCGTCGCTCGCTACCTTCGGCGTCGGCTTTGCCACGCGTCCACTTGGCGCGCTGATCATCGGTCGTATCGCCGATCGTGCCGGGCGCCGTCCGGCAATGCTGCTGTCATTCTCGCTGATCGGGCTGTCTGTCGGCGGCCTCGCACTGACGCCAGGCTATGCGGCGATCGGTCTGGCGGCGCCAGTAATCGCCGTCTTGTTTCGCTTACTGCAGGGCTTCGCGCTGGGCGGCGAGGTCGGACCGAGCACCGCGCTGCTGCTCGAAAGCGCGCCGGTCACGCGTCGCGGCCTGTACGTCTCGCTGCAGGCGATGAGCGCTGATGGTGCCGTGATGGTCGCCGGTCTAGTCGGGCTGGTTCTGTCGACGATGCTGGATGCGGCGACGCTCGATGCCTGGGGATGGCGGGTGGCGCTTCTCATTGGCCTTGCCATCCTGCCATTCGCTCTCGCCGCAAGAAGGACGCTGATCGAGACGCTGATCATGGAGGAGGCACTACCCGTCCCAGACGCAACGACGAGCACGCGGCGCGTCGTGGTCCTCGGCCTGTGCATGCTGGCCGCCGCCACCGTCGCCAACTATGTTCTGGTGTATCTCGGCACCTGGGCGACAAGCACGCTTGGCATAGTGCAAAGCTCCGCTTTTGCGTCGGTTATGTTGGTTGGTCTCGGCGGCGTGCTCTGTGACCCGCTGAGCGGCTGGCTGTCCGATCGGTTCGGCCGACGGCCGGTGATGATCGTCCCGGCGGCCGCTATGGTTGTTATGGTGCTACCTACGTTCTGGTGGGTTGAACGTGCCTCTTCATCGAAAACGCTCTACGCCGCGAGCACCCTCCTGGCCTGTATGCTCGACCTCTCGACCGGCACGATCCTGGTCGCAGTCGCCGAAGCGCTTCCTCGTGCAAAACGTGCGGGCGGCTTTGCGCTGATCTATGCTGTCGCGATCTCGGCATTTGGTGGCTCGACGCAGTTCGCAGTCGCCGGGCTCATCCGTCTCACCCGCGATCCGCTGACGCCGGCCTACTACCTGCTGGCGGCTATAGCGGTCGGGCTGGTCGCGATGTGGTTGTTCCCTGAAACGCGGCCGAAGATCACCTCGCTAACGCGACGAAGTGTATAGCTGTTCGTAAAGATCAAGCACGCGACGCTCAGGATGATTATCAGCGATCGGGCCGACTGCATCTCGTATCCGCAACATGGCAGATAGGCGCATCCGACACAGAAAATAGAACGCACCTTGCGGTAAGTGTCGAGCCGCGAAACCCTTGTGGTAGCGAATGCGCGATTGGTGCCGCGCCGGTCTGTTCACGGCCCGACGACGGCGCGCCGGCCGCGCGCTCCACCTCCGCGCGATGCTCAGTGCCCCACACACAGAGCGGCATCAGCGCCTCGGCCAGCTCCCGGTGGCGTTCCCAAATCAGCGACATGGGCCATGATGCTCGGCGGCTTCGGTCTTCTCGGATCTACGATGCGTCGTCGTCAGCGGGTAAGTGTCTCGCTTGCTGATGAACAAGCATATATCGTAGACTATGAGATTGCGTCGTTAACCAAGTGATCGACAGATCAGCTGCTCAACGGGAGCCACCAAGCGCAGCTTGTCTGGCAGGCTGCAACTTGCAAGGCAGCGGCTTCCTCGCAAGGCGCCAATTTCGAAATAACGGACGATCGACTTGGTTGCGACGAACGGCTGCGGCACGACGCCGCCGAACAGATCGGCCTCGTTATTGATCGCCAGTATTGTCCGCGGTCGCGGCATGCAGCGTGTCGCCGGGAATAAAGTACACACCACGGAGAAGATGCGGTTGGGCGAATTGGCACCTCAGAATGCACACCTTACCAACTCGGCTAGCCGGGGGTAGTGTTCGCAATCGGCTTCGATAGAGCCTTTGGGTCGGCGCGTCATAGGAGGAGGTTGAAAGCCATCTTCCGGCACGGCCAAAAGTTGGCGAGCTACAAACCGATATGCCACGAGTAGGATGCTCTTATCGGCCGGTCTGACCGTTAATGATACCCGCAGCCTACTTACCACCAAGTCGCGTAGAGCGCGACCAGCACCATGATGACACCTATTGCAGAGACGTTGAAGCTCGGTGCCGTGGCGTAGCTCAGGCCGCGCGTCTCGACGTGGTTGGCCGCCGCTGCCTGCGGACGAAGCAGGGAGGCGACCACCGCGAGCGCCAGCGCCGCGACGAAGACGATGCTCATCCGGTTCATGAAAGGAACGTCCGGCACGGCTGTCTTGAAGGCCAAGGACAAGGCAAACGAAGCCACCGCAGCGGTTAGCGCGCCTGCCTCGGTGGCACGCCTCCAGAACATTCCAAGCAGGAAAATGACGACGATCCCCGGCGTGAAAAAGCCGGTGTATTCCTGGATATACTGGAAAGCCTGGTCCGATTCGCCAAGTAGCGGCCGCGCGGTGAGCATTGCCAGTACGATTGCTGCAGCTGCGCACAGCCGGCCGACGCGGACGAGGTGGCGCTCCGCCGCAACGTCGTTGCCGCCGTTTTCTGCCTGCGACGCCAGCCCGCGACGTTTGGCGTACAGATCGAGGGTGAAGATGGTCGCGATCGAATTGATCTTTGACGCGGTCGACGCGATGATGGCGGCGATTAGCGCGGCGAAGACAAGGCCGAGAATGCCCGGCGGCAGCAGGCGCATCATCGTCGGATAGGCTTGATCGGGGCGCGCTAGGTTTGGCGCGAGAACGACCGCGGCGATGCCTGGCAGCACGATTATGACCGGCATCAACAGCTTGAGACAGGCGGCGAGGATGATCCCCTTCTGCGCCTCGGCAAGGTCCTTCGCCGCCAGCGCGCGTTGGATGATATATTGATTGAATCCCCAATAGCTGAGGTTGGCGACCCACAGCCCGCCGACGAGGACGGCGATGCCCGGCAGCTCCTTGTAGTGCGGGTTCGACGGCGGCAGGATCATCACGAAATGGTCGGGGATGCGCCGCGTCAGTTCGGCGAAGCCGCCGACGAAGCTGCCGTGGCCGATCTGGCCGAGCGTAATCGCGGCGACCATCAGCCCGCCCAGCACGAGCAGGGTCACCTGGACGATGTCGGTCAACGCCACCGCCTTGAGTCCGCCGCGCAACTGGTAGAGCAGGGCGAATACGCCCAGGCCGACGAGGGCAACGCCCTGGTCTATCCCGGCGACCTGATTGACCGCGATTGAGCCGAGCCAAATAATCGATGTCAGATTAACAAAGACGTACAGCCCCAGCCAAAACACCGCCATCAAGGTGCGGATGTTCGGCCCGTATCGCCGCTCGAGAAACTGCGGCATCGTGTAGATCTCGTTGCTGAGGAATATAGGCAGAAAATACTTGCCGACGATCAGCAGGGTCAGCGCGGCCATCCACTCGTACGAGGCAATGGCCAGTCCGATCGCGTAGCCCGAGCCGCTCATGCCGACGATCTGTTCAGCCGAGATGTTGGCGGCGATCAGCGAAGCACCGATCGCCCACCACGGAAGCGACTTCGACGCGAGGAAATAGTCGGAACTGTTCTTGGTGTGGCTGCCCCGGTCGCGGCTGACCCACTGCGCGAGGCCGAAGATACCGATGGCGTAGGCGATCACGACCGCGAGATCGATCGGCGACAAGGTCATGAACGATCCCCAGGGAGATGACGCTGGTGCCGGCGTTTCCCGGTCTGCCGCAAGGTGGTTGATTTATCGCATTTATCTGGCTTGTCTAGGCACGGGGGCTCAGGTTGGGAGATCGGCGGTGGGAACCGGGTCGGCAAATACGACACGGCCGCGCTGCCGGAATCTGACCTTTGGCTTGCTCGACGATCTGGGTCGCCGGATCGTGGTCGGCCAGTTCGATGACACCGTATTTCCAACCGAGGCCGAACTCGCCCGGCAACACAAAGTCAGCCGGTCGGTCACACGCGAAGCGGTCAAGATGCTGACGGCCAAGGGTCTGCTAACTGCTCGACCGCGGCAGGGTACCGTGGTCCAACCGGCGGCGGCGTGGAGCTTGTTCGATCCCGACGTGCTGGAATGGCTGATGGAACGGCGTTTCTCGGTCGACCTGCTGCGGCACTTCAACGAACTGCGCATCGCGATCGAGCCCGAAGCAGCGGCGCTTGCGGCGCGACACGCCGGTCCGGCCGACCATGCCGCGATCGCGACCGGGTGGGACCGGATGGCGGCAGCCGAAGCGGGCGACGGCGATCCACTGGCCGCCGACATCGCCTTCCATGTCGCGGTTCTCGGCGCCTCGCATAATCCGTTCTACCGCCAGTTCCGCGATGTAGTGGCGTCGGCCTTGCAGACGTCGATCCGGGTCACCAACCGGGTCGCCGGCCGCACCGCCAGCCTCGTCGATCACGCCGCAGTGCGCGACGCGATCCTGCGTGGCGATGTTCCCGGCGCGCGCGAGGCAATGCGCACGTTGATCGCCGACGTCATCGTGCTGATTGACGCGACGGCGGGCGGCCAGTTCACGTGAGCGGCGCTAGGCATTGGCGCCACATCCGTCGAGATCAAAGAACTGCTTGGTATCGGGCGCCCCCGGTTCATCCTTTGGGTCGCCGAAGCCGGGGCCGTACAGCCGTCGTCCCAGTCCGGCGAGCATGAAATGGGCAGGCGCTGGGTTGCCGGCCATCGGCACTGACCCAAGTATCTTATAGGTGACATCGGCACCGAGATAGTCGAGGTCGCCGTGAGGTCGCGTGCCGCCGTCCGGCGATGGCGGCCGCCAGCCGCGTGCGGCGACGTCGGTCGTCGAGGCGACGGCCAGCCGGCCGCTGCTGCCGCCGTTCCACGGCAGCCACCAATAGGTGTGGCCGGACGCGGCGAAGGTTGTCGCCAGCGCCAGGTTGCTCGGCCACTCGGGACCGCTGTCGACCTTCCGGAAGCGCGCGGTGACCTGCGGCGCACCGCGCAGCGCGTAGCGCGCCTGTTCGACTGGACAGGCGAGCGCCGCCGCTGCCGCCGCCGCGATCATCGGGGCAATCACTCGACTTGTTCCGTCATCTTCACCGGCGCGATCTCGCCGGTCGGCAGGTAGTCGATCTTCTGGATCACCGTCCGGCGCTCGCCGGCGAACGGGCCGTCGCCGCGCTTGTCCTCCCAGCGGTGATAGACGATCAGCCAGTCGCCGGTTGCCGGATCCTGGACGAAGCTGTGATGCCCCGGCCCTTTGAACCTGCCCTCGCTCGCCAGCAGGACGCCGCGATATTTCCACGGACCGGTCGGGCTCACCGCCATCGCGTAGCGGACCGAATAGTCGCTTCGGTCATAGTGGCCGTGGCTGTACGAGAGGTAATAGATCCCGTTGCGGAAGTGCATGAACACGCCTTCGGTGAAGGCGGGCGGCTGCGCGACCGGCACCTCGCGTTCGATCGTCACCATGTCGGGGCCGAGCGTGTAGACCTTGAGCGTCGCGCCGTTGCTACCGCCGGCATAAAGGTAGCGTATTCCCGACTTCGGGTCGACGAAGACCATCGGGTCGATCGCCTCGAAACCGCGGCCTCCCGTCAGCAGCGGCTTTCCAATGTCACTGCATGGCCCTTCCGGACCATCACAGACGGCGACGCCGAGGCGGCTCGGCGTCGGGTCCTGCGGACCAACGGCGTAGTAGAAGTAATATTTGCCATAAGCTGCGATCATGTCGGGCGCCCACAGGTAATGTTCGGGCGCACGGTCGCGGATCCAGGTGAGATCCTTCAGGCGCAGCAGCGTCGCGTCGTCGTGCCAGCGCCCGTCGGCGTGTGCGCTCCACACGTCGAGCGTCGCGCCGCGTGCCGTCGGGTAGATGTATAGCTTGCCACCGTCGGCGAGCGCGAACGGGTCGGCCCCCGGCAGTACCGACGGCGCGACGGCCCCGCCGGTACCTGCCAGCAGCAGTGCCGTGAGCAGCGCGATCACGGCGCGACGCCCCTCGGCGACGCCGCCAGGCGGCGGATGAGATCGGTCTCGGCGACGCGGTACGGCGTCAGATCGGCCCGCAGCACCTCGTGAAACCAGATCGGAGGCTCGTCGTAGGTATACGGCTTCTTCCAGCTGTCCCACGGCAGCCGCGTCTGCGTCTTGCCGTCGACGAAGCCCCAGTTGATCATCGCGATGTTGAGCCGCTTGCCAACTGGCAGTGACCCGTCGAACGTCGATCCTGCCCCGCGCGCCATATATTCGGTGCACAGCACTGGCCGGCCGTAGCCGAGCATCTGCCGCGCCCGCTCGGCAAACCTCTCCGGCCAGCTGTAGTCGTGGAAGCTGAGGACGTCGGAGCGGGCGATCTGGATCTTTTCGACCGCGTCGAGCGTCTCGGGCTGATCCCAATGGTCGCCGATCCACACCCCGCTGGTCAAAGGTTGGTCGGGATTGGCTTCTTCAGCAGCGTCGAAGATCCGGCCGAGCAGCCCGGCTACGAGATCGTTTTTGCGCGGCGTCGGCGCATAGTCCCCGCCACCGCCGTTGTTCGGCTCGTTCCACACGTCCCATGCAAGCACGCGCTGGTCGTGGGCAAAGGCGCCGACGACGTCGCGGACATAGGCCTCGAGCAGCGGGTACTTCGCGGCGTCGGCCAGTCGCACTGCGCCCGGAGCCTGGACCCAGCCCGAGTTGTGGACACCGGGGATAGGCGGATGCTGCGGCCCCGCGGCTGGGTTCGGATCCCAGCAACTGTCAAACAACACGAATACCGGCTTGATGTGGTGCCGCGCAGCGATCGTAAGGAACAAGTCGATGCGTGCCTTGAAGCCCGCAGCGTCTTTTTCCCACAGCAGGTTGTGGAGGAAGACACGCATCGTCGTCATGCCCAGCCCCTGAGCCGCTGCGAGTTCGCGGTCGATCGTTCCCGGATCAAATGTTGGAGCCTGCCACATCTCGAGCTGGTTGATCGCCGTTGCCGGGGTGTAATTCGATCCGACCAGCCACGGCTGCGCCGCGTACCACGCCGCCGCCTGCGGCTTGGTCCACAGGTCGCGCGCCTCGACCGGGAGCGCGACGATTAGCAGCACTGCCGCAAGCAGCCGTCTCAATGCGCCACTCCCGTGTTGAAGCGGTAGGTGATCACGTTTCGGTAGGTCTCGCCGGGTGCCAACCGGGCCGAGCCGAACGCCGGCTGGTTCGGCGTATCGGGAAAGACTTGCGGCTCGAAGACGATGGCATCGCCGGCGCGATAGATGCGTTTCGCCTTGCCCACCGTCGTGCCGTCGAGAAAATTGCCGGAATAAAACTGCAACCCCGGCTGATTCGACCACAGCTCGAAACCGCGGCCCGACACGGGATCGAAGACCTTCGCCATGAAATGCTCGTCCGCCGTTACCTGCCGCTTGACGATCCAATTGTGGTCATAGCCGCGGCCGAAGACGAGCTGTTGGTCGGTCGCGTCGCGGACCCGCTCGCCGACCGCGCGAGGTGCGCGAAAGTCGAACGCGGTACCGGCGACGACCCGGACTTCGCCGGTCGGGATCGCGCCAGCGTCGGTCGGCAGGTATGCCGCCGCGGGAATAGTGACGATGTGTCCCATCGCCCCGTCTGCCGAGCCCTCGCCCGACAGATTCCAGTAGCTGTGGTTGGTGATGTTGACGATCGTCGGTGCCGTGGTCGTCGCGCGGTACTCGATCGTCAGGCGGTCGTCCTCGCCAAGCGCATAGGTCGCGTCGACCGTCAGCGTGCCGGGATAACCCATCTCGCCGTCGGGGCTGACGCGGCGCAACGTGACGTGGCCGGTCGGCCCGCCGACGGCATCGACGACGTCCCATAACTGCTTGTCGAACCCGGCCGTGCCGCCGTGCAGTGAGTTCGGTCCATTGTTGACCGGCGTGTCGTACACCTTGCCGTCGAGGGTGAACCGCCCCTTGGCGATACGGTTGGCGAAACGGCCGACCGTTGCGCCGAGATATTGAGGTCGATAGAGATAGTCCTCAAGGTCGGTATAGCCCAGCGCGACGTCGGTCCGGCGGCCGTGGGCATCGGGCAGGATCAACGACTGTAGGCTAGCGCCCCAGGCGATCACCGTCGCTGCTACACCGTGGCGATTGGTCAATTTCACCGCCGCCACCGGTCGCCCGTCCGGAAGCCTACCGAACTGCGATCGAGAAACGTCCACACCCGCCGCCGGAACTGCCATCACCATCACTGCCGCCGCCGCCATCGAGCCGATGTGCACGCGAGATTCCCCTTATACGCCAGGTGTGTCCCGGAAACCACGGACGCCGCGCAATCCCCGGTAGTGGTCAGATTGATAAGATAAATGGCTTGTTGGTGTCGAGAGGCCTGATCTAACGACAGGGGAGAGGCATCCGCGCAAACGCGGGGCAACGATCCAAAGGGGAGCATGATGCGTATCAACAGGTCGTTTCTCGCGTCGTCGGCGGCGGTGGCACTGATCGGCGCTGTGAGCACTTCGGCGCAGACAAGCTCGGCCGGTCAGGGGCTGGGCGGCGTACCGAGCAGCACGACGACCGCCCCGACCGACACCGCGCCCGACGGCAGCGACATCGTCGTCACCGGCATCCGCGCCAGCCTCGGTTCGGCCGAACGGGTCAAGCGTGACGCGCCGCAGATCATCGATTCGGTCGTCGCCGAGGACATCGGCAAGCTGCCCGACATCTCGGTCGCCGACACCGCCGCGCGCATCGCCGGCGTCCAGGTCTACCGCACTGCCGGCGAGGCGAGCAGTGTCCTCGTCCGCGGCCTGCCCTATTTCGAGACGACCTACGACGGCCGCGAGATCTTCACCGCCGAGACGCGCGTCGTCGCGCTGCAGGACTTCCCGTCGCAGAACGTCGCCGCCCTCCAGGTGATCAAGACCTCGACCGCCGACCTCGTCGAGTCGGGCCTCGCCGGCAGCGTCAACGTCGTCTCGCGCCAGCCGTTCGACTTCAAGGACAGCTGGACCGCGTCGGCGTCGGCGCAGGCGAACTATACGCGCAACGCCGACGCCTTCCGGCCGCAGGGCAACGCGCTGATCTCGCACCGCTGGGACAGCAATATCGGCGAGATGGGGTTGCTGGTGAATGGCTCGTATACCGAGCTGCGCTACCTCGACAACGAGCTGTCGAACACCGACTTCGTCGCCAACCCGACGGTCAACGGCCAGGTCGTCCGCCTGCCCGACGTCCTGCGCCTGTACGACCGCTCGGGCAACCGGACGCGGCCGTCGGTCAACGCGGCGTTTCAGTGGAAGCCGACGCCTGCGCTCGAGATCTACGCCGGCGCGCTGTGGCAGGGCTTCCGCAACCGGATCGACGACCGGCAGATCGAGGCCGACCTGTACAACGCGATCTCATACAACAACCTGACCTTCCGCCCCGGCACCAATCTCGTCACCGGCGGCACCATCGTCGACGGCAACCAGCCGTTCACCTTCCAGGGCGCGACCTATAACAAGACCGATACCTTCCAGTATTCGGGCGGATTCAAGTACAACGAGGATAGATGGCACCTGTCGGCAGACGGCGCGCGGACGATCAGCACCTTCGTCGGGTCGACCGAGTCGCTCGATCGCCGCTTCACCGGCACGCCGACGATCACCTTTGACAACACGACGCCGCAGTTCAGCATCACCGGGCTCAACCAGAACAGCCCGTCGGGCTTCGTCTACCAGGGCCTGTTCGAGGAGAACCAGCGGTCGGCCGGGCGCGGCTGGCAGGTGCGCGGCGACGTGACCTACGACGCCGACTGGGCGTTCATCAAGAACATCCAGCTCGGCGCGCGCTACACCGACCGCACTGCCGACCGCTTCTACGCCAACCGCTACGCCTACCAGCTGCCGCTCGGGATCAACGCGTCGACGCTGCCGCTGGCCTCGTCGGTTTTCAATCCCGGCTTCGCCGGCACCGACACGCAGGGCTTCCGCAACTGGTCGGCCCCGCTCTACCAGAGCTTCCGCGACAATGTGGTCGCGCTCCGTCAGTTCGTCATCGCCAACTGCCCGGCGATCGTTGCGACAGGCGATACCGGCAACGGCTGCCTTGGCTACACGACGACGCCGGTCGCCGATCCGCTGCTGTACCACGCGAGCGAGCAGACGATCGCAGGCTATGTCCAAGGCAATTATGCCTTCGGCAATGTCGTCGACGGTACGGTCGGCGTACGTATCGTCAATACGCGCGACCGGGTTCAAGGGCCGCAGCCGGCAGCCATCGCCGCGTTCAACAATTCGAACGAGTTCACCGACTATCTGCCCAACGTCAGCGCGCGGTTCCACTTCTCGCCGGAAGCGCAGTTCCGCTTGTCATACACCGAGACGCGGACACTGGCGAACTTCTCCGACCTCAACCCCAATCTGACGCTGAACGCGCCGCCGTCGACGCCCGACCAGAAGGGCACGCCGAGCAATCCGCAGACCGGGCAGGGGGGCAACCCGTTCCTCAAGCCGTATACCTCGAAGAACTTTGACGCGAGCCTCGAATACTACGTGTCACGCACGGCATTCCTATCGCTGGCCTATTTCCACCGCGACCTGAACGGCTTCTTCGCCAACGCGCTCACCATCATCCCCAACGATCCGGTGCACGGCTACACCGAGATCACGACGCCGTTCAACACCGGCAAGGGGCATATCGACGGCTGGGAAATCCAGGGCCAGTCGTTCCTCGACATCGCCGGGCTGCCGGCGTGGGCCAAGGGCTTCGGCCTGCAGGCGAACGTCACCTTCCTCAACGGCAAGGAGCAGGTCGGCGGCGTTTACCAGCGTATCATCGACCAGGTGTCGGGCGTTTCGAACTTCCTCTACAACGTGGCCGCCCTGTACGAGTACGGTCCGTTGTCGGCGCGCGTCACCCTGTCGGGCCGGTCGAGCTTCCTCGCCACCATCCAGGATCGCGGCGACGACAACTACTTCGAGTATGGCAAGCCCCCGCCGCGCGTCGACCTGTCGGTCAATTACAACATCCGCCCCGATGCGACGATCTTCGCCGACTGGACTAACGTCACTGGGGCACCGTTCAAGCAGTACGAAAGCTCGGCCCGCGCCGGTGCCGACCGGGCTGAGTTCATCCGCTACATCCGCTACGACGAGAGCGTGGTTTCTCTCGGCGTTCGGGTTCGCTTGGGCGGTTAGGTACACGATTGATTCAGCGATCGACAAACGGTGGTATTCGGTGCGTTCGCGGATTCGATATTCTGCACGACGAGCAATCGCCGATGTCGAGGCTACAATAACCCTCTTCGATAAGGACGATCCACGCCGGGTGTGCGCCAGATCAGTTGAGACGCTAGTGAATGAACCAAGCTCGGCGACGTTTTAGATCACCGAGCCATTATCGACGTAGAGGCCGACATCGCCGCAGCAACAGTGCTCTATGCTAGACAAACCTACTCTGTCCGTAAAAACCGCGAGCATCGTGCTCGAGCCCGTTGGGTCGATGAACAAACGCCTGCTTCGAGGCATCGTTGTTTATGTCGTAAATGTCACCTTCTGGGTAGCGAGGTTGTGCACGCCATTGCCGGCCGTCGTGCTAGCCGCCTAACCCTTGATCAAACAGTCGAAGCGCGAAGCCAGTTGGGCACATGAGCCCATCAATCCCCGATTTCCACCGTCTGCCGCGAGAACTTCATATCAACCAGCGATCCGCGGCCGATCAGCTTCGTCAACGCAGCGCTATCAGGCAGATTGATCGCGAGGGATGTGAGCTCTGATCGACAAATGGCTTGTCCCGGCAGACCAAGCTCGACCGACCCTCCGGCCTTTGGTCGCCCGGTGATGGCAAAACTCGACAGCACATCGGCGTAGGAACCAAAACAGTGCCCATCGGTCTGGCCGCGGCGTGTAAGATCCGAAAGGACGTAGCGCAGATCGCGATTGGCCGGGCTGCCCGGTCCGCACGCACCTAAAGGCGTCGCGCCGATCGCACGCGCCAGCACTGGCATCCAGTAAAAGCTCCTCAGATCGAGCAGTTTCGCATCGCCCTCGATCGCCGGCTTCGCAGTATCGGCCGTGATCCCGCGGCGCTGACGCCGCTCGATCGTCTTGCTCTGGTGGGCGAAAGGGGATTCGGCGCTCTGCCGCTTAGCGCCGGATCGCGACGTAGCTCCTTCGGTACATTGCCGCGCTGCCCGACGTGCGACGCGGTCGAGAGGTACCAGCCGGCTAGCGTCTGCAGGCCGTCATCGGCGTGCTGAGGTAGTCGAGGCGGACGTCGGCGATCGCCAGCGCCAGGTCGCGGCTGCCGGCCATAGCGAACGGTGTCGCGACATGGGCCATGTCGAGGCCCTGCGCGGCGAAGCACTGGAGCGGCACAGCGAGGGTTGCCCAGTCGTTGCTCGCGGCTAGCGTCGTCGCGATCGGGATCGTTGCGCGCTTACCTGCGGTATCGACCATGACCAGCGCCGCGTCGCCCTGCGCATCGACGCGGTACTGGACGACAAGGCTGATCTCGCCGTTGGTCTCGCGGGTGAGGTCGAGCGGGGCGGGCGGTCGCAGCGCAACCTCGGCCGGGCGTGTCCACACGAAGCGGCGCGCATCCTCCTGCGCGGCACGGTCGATGGCGGTGACGACGACGCCAGCGGCGGGCGGCATGGTCCAGCCGGCGGCTAACGTCCCCTTGGCGAAGAAGGCGGTGGTTCCTGTCGCCATGCCCGCCGGCCGCGTCTCATCAAGCCGCCCGACGTGGCCCGGCCGGGCGTAGCTCAGGCCATAGCCGAAGGCGAACAGCGGGTCGTAGTCCGGATCGCGCCGGTTGAGGACGTACTGGTCGGGGCGCTTGGGCCACGAGAAGCTAAGGCGGCCGCGGAAGTCGTAGGCCGCCCGCCCGTCGGCCCCGCGGAAGAGCAGGTCGGCGACGCCGCCGCCTTCGCTTCCGGGCAGGAAGGCGGCGACGAAGGCGTCGGCCGCGTTCAGCTCGGCGTTGACCCACAGCGGCCGCCCCGAGAGGAAGACCGCAACGACGGGTACGCCGGCGGCGTGGAGCCGGCGCAGCAAGGCGAGGTCGGCCTTGTCGTCGGGGCTGTACTCGAGGTTGGCGCGGTCGCCCTTGAATTCGGCGTAGGGCTGCTCACCGAAGACGACGATCGCCGCCGCTGGCCGCCGCGTGAAGCTGCCGTTGGGTGACCACGTCGCGTGACCGCCGGCCTTGGTCACCGCCGCGGCGATGCCGTGCCAGATCGACTCGGCGTGGGGGAAGTCGCTGTTGGGCAGGCCGCCGCCCTGCCACGTTAGCGTCCAGCCGCCCGCCGCCAGAGCGATGTCGTCGGCTCCCCTGCCCGCGACAAGAATGTCGGCGCTCGGATCAAGCGGCAGCGTCCGCCGCTCGTTCTTGAGCAGGACGAGCGATTCGCGCACCGCCTGCCGGGCGACGGCGCGGTGCGCCTCGGCCCCGATCAGGTCGAAGTGACCGGCCAGTGGACGCGCCGACGGCCGGCCGCGCTCGAAGGTGCCGGCGCGGAGCTTGACGCGAAGGATCCGGCTGACCGCGTCGTCGACCCGCGCCAGCGGGATCTCGCCCGACCGGGTGCTGGCCAGCGTGTTGGCGTAGAGTGTGCGCCAGTTCGGCCCCGAGTACATGAACATGTCGAGCCCGGCGTTGATCGCCGCGGCGCAGCGCTCGTTGGTGCAGCCGGGAACCTGGCCGTGGCTGTTCCAGTCGCCGACGACGAAGCCGTCGAAGTGCATCCGGTCCTTGAGAACATCGGTCAGGAGCGAGCGGTTGCCGCTCATCTTGACCCCGTTCCAGCTTGAGAACGACGCCATCACCGACTGCGTCCCGGCCGCGATCGCCGCCGGGTAGCCGCCGAGGTGGACGTCGCGCAGGGCCTCCTCGCTGACCGCCGTGTCGCCTTGGTCGCGGCCGCCGGTGCCACCGTCGCCGAGGAAGTGCTTGGTCGTCGCGATGACGTGCGCCGGCGACAGGAAGTCGGGCGTGCCGACGCGCCCTTCGAGCCCCTCGATCGCCGCGGCGGCGTAGGCCGCCTGGACCTGCGGCTCCTCGGCATAGCTCTCGTAGCTGCGGCCCCAGCGGTCGTCCTGGACGACAGCAAGCGTCGGCGCGAAGGTCCAGTCGAGCCCCGCCGCCGCCGTCTCGCGCGCAGTGATCTCGCCGATCCGCCGGACGAGGTCGGGGTCGCGCATCGCGCCGAGCCCGATGTTGTGCGGAAACAGCGTCGCGCCGAAGATGTTGTTGTTGCCGTGGACCGCGTCGGTGCCCCAGATCACCGGGATCTTCGGGCGATGGTCGGACCGCGTCATCGACGCGTCGTAGAAGGCGTCAGCCAGTTTGAGCCACTCGGCCGGCGGCGCGATGACGTCGTCGTTCGGGTCGGAGTTGCCACCGTTGAGGATGGCGCCGATCTTGGCGTCGACGAGGTCGCCTGGCTTGATCGAGCCGATGTCGACGTCGAGCATCTGCCCGACCTTGTCCTCGAGGCTCATGTGCGCGAGCAGGTCGGCGACGCGCGCCTCGATCGCCGGATCGCGCGCCGGCCGCGCGGCGACCTCGGGCCACAACGCCGGGTGCGCCACTGGCGACAGCGGAGCTGCCCCTGCGGCAGAAGCCAGGAGCATCGCGGCAAGAGCGATCGTCATGACGTTTCCCGGTCGGGAGCGGGCCACCGCGCGTAGATGCCGAACGCGGCGATGACGGCGTAGCACGCGGCGGGCAGCGCGAGGGCGAACTGCAGGCTGGTCCGGTCGGCCAGCGCGCCGGTGAGGAGGGGGATCACCGCTCCGCCGACGATCGCCGTCGCGATCACCCCCGATCCCTCGGCGGCGCGCGGCCCAAGTCCCTCGCTGGCGAGGCTGAAGATCGTCGGGAACATGATTGAGTTCATCAGCCCGATGGCGAGCAGTGCCCAGCCGGCGACCGCGCCGCTGGTGTTGGCCGAGATGAGGAGGAGGACGATGGCTCCCGTGGCGACGGCGGCGAGCGTCTTGCCCGGCGACACGACGCGCAGGATCGCCGCGCCGGCGAAGCGCCCGACCAGTGCCCCGCCCCAATAGTAGAAGACGTGGTTGCCGGCGGCGACATCGCTGCCGCCCCACACGCCCGGCTGGGTCAGGTAGGTGACGATCAGCGAGCCGATGGCCACCTCGGCTCCGACGTAGAGGAAGATGCACGCCGCGCCGAAGGCGAAGCGCGGCCGGCGGAGCAAGGTGAAGGCGTGGAGGATGCTCCCCGTGTGGTCGATCGCGACGCTGACCGCATGGCGGCGCGACCAGACGGCGGCGGCGATCACCGCCAGCGCGGCGGCAAGGCCGAGGTAGGTGGTGACGATCGCATGCGACGCCGCCGTGCGGTAGGTGTCGAGCGCCGGGCCGGTCAGCGTCGCCGCGCTGACCCCGGCAAGGCCGCCCAAAATGAGCACCGAGCCGACCCGCGGGAAGATCGTCGTGCCGAGCGAGTTGAACGCCTGGGCGAAGGTCAGCCGGCTGTGCGCCGTCGCCGGTGCCCCGAGGAGCGAGATCAGCGGGTTGGCGACGACCTGAACGATGGTGATGCCCGCGCCGAGGACGAACAGCGCGGCGAGGAACAGACCGAAGGTCGCCGTCGCCGAGGCGGGAATGAACAGCAGGCACCCCGCCGTCATCGTCGCCAGCCCGATCGCGGCAGTGCGCAGGTAGCCGGCCCGCCGGACGATTGCCGCGGCGGGCAGCGAGAACAGCGCGTAGGCGACGAAGAACGCCGTCTGGACGAGCATCGCCGCCGCGTGGCTGAGAGTGAACAGCTCCTTCAGCTTGGGGATGATGACGTCGTTGAGGCTGGTGATGCCGCCGAAGATGAAGAACAGCCCGAAGACGAACCAGCGCAGGTCGCCGACCCGCCCGGTCGCGCTGCCGGCCGGGACTGCGCTCGTCGTTGTCGCCATCGCGTCGCTCCCGCTCACCGGTCGTACCGGATGGGGGGGAGCCGTAGCGTCATGGCCAGCGCCGCGTCGCCGGCGAAGTGGCCGACCGCGACCCGGTAGTCGCCGCCGGCGACCGACCAACCGCCGTGACCGTCGAAGCGCGCGAAGGTCCGCGGCTCGAGCGTCACCGTGACCCGCCGCGTCGCTCCGGGAGCGAGATCGACGCGATCCCAGCCGGCGAGACGGAAGGCCCCACCGGGCGGCGCGACGTAGACCTGCGGCACGTCGGCACCGGCGCGGCCGCCCGCGTTGGTCACGTCGAAGGCGACTTGCAGTCGCGTTGCGGTCGGCCGGGCATAGCGGAAGCGGGTGTACGACAGGCCGAAGCCGAAGGGGAACAGCGGCTGGCGCCCCTCGCGCGCGTACCAGCGGTAGCCGACGTCGGCCCCCTCGACATAGTCGACCGTGAACGGCGGCCCACCGCCATTGACCGTGCGCGAGGTGAAGCCAACCGGCACCGGCCGTGGCGCGTCGGCCTCGCGCATCGGGAAGGTCATCGGCAGCCGGCCGCTCGGCGTGACCGCGCCGGTCAGCAGCCGGACCAGCGCCTCGCCGCCGTGCTGCCCCGGGTACCACGCCTCGATGACCGCCGGCACCTCGGCCAGCCACGGCATCGTCACCGGACCGCCGGTTTCGAGGACGACGAGCGTGCGGGGGTTGGCCGCGGCGACGGCGGTGATCAACGTGTCCTGGCGGTCGGGCAGGGCCAGCGTCGGCGTGTCCTGTGCCTCGGTCTGCCACTGCGTCGCGAAGACGATGGCGAGGTCGGCGTCGCGCACCGCCGCCGCCGCGGCGGCCGGGTCGCCGCCGTCGACGTAGCTCACCCGCGCCCCCGGCAGCGCCGCCTGCAGCGCCCGGAGCGGCGACGAGGCGTGCCACGTCACCCGGGCGAACGACTTCGCCGCGCCGGTGGTCAGCGGGATCTCGACTGGCGCGCCGCCGACCGAGCGGACCTGCGACGAGCCGCCCCCCGACAGCACGCCGACATCGGCATGGCCGCCGACGAGGACGATCCGCTTGGCGCTCGCCGCCAGCGGCAGCAAGTCTCCGTCGTTCTTGAGGAGAACCATGCCCGCTTCGGCGACGCGCTGTGCCACCGCCGCGTGAGACGCGTAGTCGATCGGCTGCGGCGTCGCCGGGACGGGGTCGTCGAGCAGCCCGGACGTGATAACGCCGGTCAGGATGCGCGTGGCCATCGCGTCGAGGCGTGCCGCTGGCACCTGACCCGCGGCGATCGCGGCGGCCAGCGGCGCGGCGAAGAAGACCTGCGCGTCGAGCTCCTGTCCCGACTCCTGGTCGAGCCCGGCAAGCGCCGCCTTGACTGTCGAGTGAACCGCGCCCCAGTCCGACATGACCCAGCCGCCGTAGCCGAAGTCGGTGCGCAGGACGTCGGTCAGCAGCATGCCGTTCTCGCAGGCATAGTCGCCGCCGACCCGGTTGTAGGCGCACATCACCGCGCCGGGCCGGCCGCGCTCGATGGCGAGGCGGAAGGCGAGCAGGTCGCTCTCCTGCAGCGCATCCGGCGCGATGCGCGCGTCGAGCACCGCCCGCCCGGTCTCCTGGGCATTGAGCGCGAAGTGCTTGATGGTCGAGACGACATGGTTGCTCTGGATACCGCGGATCGCTTCGCCGGCCATCACGCCGGCGAGGAGCGGGTCTTCACCGAGATATTCGAAGTTGCGCCCATTCCACGGATCGCGGGTCAGGTTGACTCCGCCAGCGAGCAGCACATTGAACGTCTTGGCCCGCGCCTCCGCCCCGATCATCGCCCCGCCGGCATAGGCCAGCGATGGATCGAAGCTCGCCGCGGTGGCGAGGCCCGCGGGCAGCGCGGTCGCAGTGTCGCCGCGACGCTGTTCGACCTGATTGGCGACGCCGAGGCTAGCATCGCTTTCGCGCAAGGTCGGGATGCCGAGGCGCGGGATGCCGGGGACGTGCCCAGCCGACGGGATCAGCACGACCGGCGGCTCGGGCTTGGCCAGTGGCGGGAAGTAGCCGTGGACCAGCGCAAGCTTCTCCGCCGGCGACATTTGCGCGACGAGCGCCGCGGCACGCGTTGCCGGGTCGCCGGTCGGCGCGGCCTCGGCGGCGGCGCCGGTCAGAAGCAGCGCCGCCGCGATCGTCCTGACCATGACCCAGCCTAGAAGTTGAGCCGGACGCGCCCGCCGAAGGTGCGCGGCGGCTGGTAGTTCGACAGGAAGACCGGCGCGTACTGCGTCGGCCCGAAGGTCGCGGCGTTGGTCCTGATCTTGCCGTCCTCGACGTTCTGGACGAACAGTTCGAGCAGGTAACGGTCGTCGGGCGCGTTGTAGCGGACGGCGAGGTCGGTCCGGCTGTACGCCTTCTGCTCGTCGAACGCCTGGCCGTAGTAGACGTTGACCCCGTTGACGAAGCGGTTGGTCCGGTCGCCGTCGAAGAAGGTGAGGAAGCTCCGCGTCTCGTAGTGGACCGTCGCCCGCGGTGTGATGCTGCCGCCGCCGTTGAGCTTGAAGTCGTGCTCGTAGGTCGCCGTCGCCGAGAAGCGCGGGGCGTGGGCGAGCTCGTTCCCGGCGAGGTCTCGCTGCGAGGCGAGCGCGCCCTGGTCGTCGAAACGGCCGTCGGCGGTGACCAGCGTCTTCAGCCGGGTCTTCTGGACCGCCGCCGAGACCTGGAGGCGGTCGACCGGCGTGATCGTCGCCACCGCCTCGGCCTCGAAGCCGTACGCCGTCGCTCCCTTCGCGTTCTGCGTGATGATCTGCGAGGCGATGACGTTGCCGGCGGCGTCGCGCGTGTTGAGTACCTGGTTGACCTGGTAGCCGGTGAAGTCGGAATAGTAGCCGGCGACGTTCAAGGTCAGGTGACGGTCGAACAGCCGCGTCTTCAGCCCCAGTTCGTAGTTGGTGATGTTCTCCGGATTGGTCGTGCGGCCGCCGTCCTGGATGTTGCCTGACTTGAAGCCGGTGCTGATGCTGGCGTAGCCGAGGATGTTGTCGGTCAGGTCGGCATCGACCCGGCCGAGGTAGCTGAGCTTGTTCCAGCTGCCCTTGACGTCGTTGTTCGAGATCGCGAACGCGCCCCCCTGCGCGTTGAGCAGGGCGACGAGCTGGTCGGCGGTGGCGTTGGGGAACTGGCCGAAGATGTTGATGTTGCAGGGCCCCGTCGCCGGGCAGCCGAAGGCGGTGACGTTGCGCCCGCCGACGTCCTTCTTGGTGTCGTGGGTGTAGCGCAGCCCGCCCGTGGCGCGGAGCCGCGAATTGATGTTCCACGTCACCTGGCCGAAGCCGGCGAGGGAGTCGATCTCGCGGTCGGCCTGGATGAAGCTGCCGACGAAGGCACGGGTCGAACCGAAGCGGTAGCCGTCGCGCTGGTCGACGTCGAAGCGGATGCGGTTGACCTCGTGGGCGTAGTAGACGCCGGCGATGTAGTCGAAGGTGTGACTGCCGGTCGACTTGAGCTGGAACTCGTGACTTTCGAAGTCGTAGCGCGAGTTGACCGTAGCATTCTGGCCGAAGCCGCCGAGGTAGAGGAGCTTGCCCGTCTTCGGGTCGATGCCCCCAGTCGGAGGCAGGGCACCGGCGTCGGCGTCGGTCTGTGTGCTGCCGCCGATGCGGGTGAAGCCGGCGATGTATTCGAAGCGCATCCCGTCGCGGAAGTCCCAGTTGATGTCGCTGCGCAGCGCCACTGAATAGCGGTCGGTGTCGGGCGCGGTGTCGCTCAGCGTCGACCAGAAGGCGGTGCCGGGCCGCGGCGTCTGCAGCAGGCCGATGACTGGCGCGCCCTTGTCGAGGAAGCCTTCGGCCGACAGGTTCCACGTCAGCCGATCGGTCGGCTTGAACAGCAGGCTGACGCGGGCCGAGTACTGGTCGCGGGCGTAATATTTCTTGCCCATTGTGACGAAGGCGGCGGGATCGATCCCCGGGGCGACGGGCGGTTGCTGGAAGTCGGCGTAGCCGTCGTTACGCTCGGTGACGAAGGCGACGCGCAGTGCCAGTTTGTCGTCGATCAGCGGCAGGTTGACCGCGCCGCGGCTGCCGAAGCGCGAGTAGTTGCCCCCGATCGCCTCGACATAGCCCGACACGCCGTCGAATTTGGGCTTGGCGGTGATCAGGCTGAGCGCGCCGACGGTGGCGTTGCGGCCGAACAGTGTCCCCTGCGGCCCGCGCAGGACTTCGGCCCGCTCGAGGTCGTAGAACAGGACCGACGCACCCTGAGCGCGCGATGAGTAGACGCCATCGATGTAGATCGCGACTTCGGGATCGGCGACCTCGGTATAGGCGCTGTCGTTGCCGATGCCGCGCAGCGTTAGGAGGACGGCCGACTGGTCGCCCTGCTGGGTGAACTGAAGGCTGGGAACGAAGCGCGCGAGGTCGGTGACGTCCCGGACCTGCTGGCGGTCGAGCGTCGCCTGGCTGAAGGCCGACACCGCGATCGGCGTCTTCTGCAGCGTCGTCTCGCGGCGCGTGGCGGTGACGATGATGTCGTCGTTGGCCAGCGCGGTCTGGCCGACGCCGTTGGCCGGCTGGGCTTCAGGCGTCGTGCCGGCGGGAACCGGCACCGACTGCGCCCCGGCGGATGTCGAGGCGAGCAGGGCGGCCGCGATAGCGGTGCCGGCAAATAGCTTATGATTTATCAATTTTGCCTCCCTTTAACCCTCAATCGGGGCTTAGGAGCGAAAATATCTTTGCCGACATCGATGTCAACAGCTTTTTGACAGCGATGTCAGAAAGATTGTTTGGGATATTTCCGATCCGGCGGCCGCGCGCTACAAACATGTCATGAGCGTGGTGGCAGCGACCGGTCGCGACCTTCCGAGCCGGCCGAAGGCGGTCGCGCGCCGACTATTCACGCTGTCGGTCGGCGTCTTCTTCATCGGCGGCTTCCTGACCGCACTGGTCAGTCTGCTGGTGCCGCGCTTCACGCTGGTCCACCACCTCGACTATACCGAGGCGCTGCTTGTCCAGTTCGCATCGCACCTCTCGTACCTGCTCTTCGCCGTGCCGATCACCTTCATCGTCGTCCGCGCCGGCTACATGCGCTCGATCGCCGCGGGACTGACGATCATGGCCGGTGGATCCGCTGCCATCGCCGCCGCCGACCGCGCCGGCAGCTTCGCGCTGATCCTTGCCGCGCTCCTCGTCCTGTCGCTCGGGATCACCTTCCTCCAGATCGCGGCCAACACCGTCGTCACCGTGATCGGCGGCAGCGACGGCTCGGCGGCGCGACTGACTCTGCTGCAGGGCTTCAACTCGTTTGGCACCGTCGCCGGACCGCTCCTCGTCGCGCCGCTGCTCTTGGCGGAGCCGGAGCCGGGGGCTGCGGCGGCGTCGGGTATCGGGCTGCCGTTCATCGCCTCGGCCGTGGTTCTCGCCGGCCTCGCGGTCTCTTTCGTCGCCAGCCGCCGCCTCCTTGGCGCACCGACGGCCGACCTGGCAGGCGTGTTCAGCCGTCTGCCGGCGGTGCTGCGCGATGCGAGGATGCTCGGCGGGACGGCGGCGATGTTCGCCTATGTCGGCGCCGAGGTGACCATCGGAACGCTAATGGCCAACTATCTTGTTCAGCCGGGTGTTATCGGAGCCGACCCGGTCACGGCGGGACGGCTGGTCAGCGCCTATTGGGCTGGGGCGATGGTCGGGCGCTTCGTCGGCGCCGCGCTGCTGCGGCGGATCGCGGCGGCGCGCCTGCTTGTCGCTGCGGCGCTCGGCGGCGTCGTGCTGACCGTCGTCGCGGCGGGC
>CAHJWT010000005.1 GCA_903643075.1 Sphingomonadaceae bacterium
GCTATCGCGGCGAGCCGCTACGCGCCGGCGGGCACGCGCGGCATGTGCCCGGCGTGCCGCGGCGGCGGCTGGTCGCTCGACGGGTGGGGCGAGCGCAGCCGGACGGCAGACACCGAGGCGCTGGTCATCCCGATCATCGAATCGCGCCGCGCGGTCGACAACATCGCGGCGATCGCGGCGGTCGACGGCGTCGACGTCGTCCATTTCGGCCCCGGCGACCTGTCGGCCGACATGGGCCTCGACTTCGTCCGCGACCGCGAGCGAATGGACGCGGCGTGGCGACAATGCCTTGCCGCGACGCGCGCCGCGGGAAAGCTGATGCTCGCCCCCGCGGGGCTTGGCTACGACGACGCCGATCTGCTGATCGCGCCGATGGAGCTGATGCTGCTGCACGACCTTGCGGCACGGATGGTTCGCGACCACCGCGCCGGAGCGGCGATCAATGCCTGAGGCGGGCGGTCTTGCTTTCGGGCCGCTGCCCGGCGACCCCGGCTTCGGCGCGACGGTCGACGGCATGACGCGCGCCGCGCTGGCCGACGAGGCGGTGCGCGAACGCCTGCGCGCGCTCTGGATCGATCGCGGCGTGCTCGTCTTCCGCCGCGTCGAAGGCGAGGACCTGCACCTCGACCTCAGCCGCTGCTTCGGCCGGCTGATCGCCCATCCGACGCGCGAGACACGCGCCGATCACCCCGAGCTGATGACGGTGCGCTACCGGCCCGACGACGGTTGGCTGATGCGCGTCGACGGTGAGCTGCGCGGCACCTGGCTGCCGTGGCATTCGGACCTGATCTATGTCGACCGGATCAACCGCGGCGGCATCCTGCGCCCGGTGCAGTTGCCCGGGCGGCTTGGCCAGACCGGCTTCATCGACAAGATCGCGGCTTACGCCTCGCTGCCCGACCGGTTGAAGCGGCGTATCGAGGGGCTCGAGGTCGTCTACAAGTACGACCTTGACCCGGCGAAGCAGCGCTTCGGACGCACCGCCGAGGTGACGGTCGAGCGGTTCACCGACGGGGTGAGGAGCATTCAGGATCGCCTCGACGACTTTCCCAGGGTCATCCACCCACTGGTGTTCGTCCAGCGCGAGACGGGGCGCAAGGCACTCAACCTGTCGCCATGGTTCGCCATCGGCATCGCCGGGATGATGGACTCAGCGGGCGACGCCCTGCTCGAGGAAGTCGCGCGCCACGTCGTCGACGATACCGAGGTCTATAGCCACGACTGGCGGTCCGACGACATGGTGCTGTGGGACAACTGGCGCGTGCTGCACAGCGCGGCGGGCAGTCCGCCCGACGACGAGCGCTGGCTGCTGCGGACAACGATCGAAGGCGACTACGGCCTCGGCCGGTCCGAAGCCGCGCCGGTCGATGCGGCCGCTTACATTTCTGTCTGACTAGTCGGCGGTGCCGAGCGACGCCGAGTCGTCAACGGTCGATACGCGCCGCATCTCGCGGCGTTCGGTCAGGTCGAAGCGGCGGCCGCGGTGGAGCACCGAGCGATTGTCCCACATCACCACGTCGCCGGGTGTCCAGCGGTGGGCGTGGACATGCTCGCGCTGGCCGATGTGCTCGATCAGCTCGTGCGCCAGCGCGCGGCCCTCGGGCACCGACATGCCCGAGATCTCGCGGACCTTGCTGTCGACCCATAGCACCCTGCGCCGCGACACCGGGTGGGTGCGGACGAGCGGCCAGCGCACCGGCGGATAAGCGGTAAGGTCGGCGGGCGAATCGTCGATGCCGAGCCACTGGCGGGTGTTGTGCGAGAAGAATACGCCGGTCCGGTCGGCGATCAGGTCGCGGGTCGCGTCGTCGAGGGTGTCGTACGCGGCGCGGAGATCCGCGAACTCGGTCTCGCCGCCGCGGCCGACGACGGTCTGCGCGGCGAGGATCGAGTAGCGGAACGGGTGGTGCTCGTACGACGAATCGGTGTGCCAGAACTGGTTGCCGACGTTCATCATCGCCTGCTTGTGGTGGCGGTCGGCGATGCCGCCGTCGACCGCGACGTTCGAGATGTCGCTGACCGCGTCGTTCCCGAGGCGGGTCTGGACCTTGCTCAATAGCTTCGTCTGCAGGCCGGTGTCGAGCGGACCGAAGCGTCGGCCGAACGCGACCTGCTCGTCGACACAAACCGGCTGGCCAGGGAAGATCAGCACGGCGAAGGTCGCGATCGCCGCCTCGATCGCGTCGATCGCCGCGGCGGACAGCGGCCGGCGGAGGTCGAGCCCGGTTACGCGCGCGATGAAGTCCGGGCGTACCGGCGTAACGGTGATCGCCCCGCGTTCGATAACGGCGGCCATGCCGTGGGTCTTAGCTGCGTTCATGCCGTCCAGGATAAGGCACCGGGCGCGCCGCCGCTGCTGCGGCGGCTTTCGTCATCCGCTCATTGCGTGATCGGTTCGTGCGGCCGTCTGGCCCGAGGGGCCACTGTGGGGCAGCATGCGCCGGACGAGTGGAAGGACGAGCCGATGGACTGGAGCGAGATCGACGCCAAGCTGACCCGGTCGCCGTTCTTCGCCTTCGGCGAGGATCACGCATTGTTCGCGACGCTGCGCGACCACGCTCCGGTTCACCTGACGCATGGCGGCGCGCGCCCGTTCTGGTCGGTGACGCGCCACGCTGACATCGTCGCCGTCCTGAAGGACGCCGAGACGTTCAGCTCCGACCTCGGCGGGCTGCTGCCGCTGTCGGCCGATCCGCTCAGCTCGGCGCAGCGGCACGCCGGCGGCTACGGCTCGATCCCGACGCACACCGACCCACCGCGCCACCTCGCGGTACGCCGGCCGTTCAACAAGCACTTCGCCCAGCCGGCGATGTCGCGGATGCGCAATACCGTCCAGGCGTGCGTCGACGCGGTGATCGACGAGGTCGCCCCGCGCGGCGCGTGCGACCTCGTCGAGGACGTCGCCGCCGAGCTGCCGACGCGGCTGGTGTGCGCGATGATGGGTGTCCCCACCGCCGACCAGCCGGCGATCCGGCGACACTGCGCCGCGTTCATGGGCGCGCAGGATCCCGCGTACCAGATCGACGGCGATGCGCTCGCGACCCAGCGGTTCCACATGGCGGCGATCCACGATTACATGGCGGCGCTCGCGCTCGACCGGCGCGCCGACCCGTGCCTCGATTTCACCGGCGTGATCGGGTCGATGACGATCGACGACGAGCCGCTCGACGCGCGCGACATCGGCTGGTGGGCGTTCGCCATCGTCGTCGCCGGGCTGGAGACGACGCGTGACGCGATCGCGGTGGGGATGCGCGAGTTGATGCGATCGCCCGAGCAGACCGACCGCCTCCGCGCCGATCCTGCGCTCGCCCCGACCGCGGCCGAGGAGTTCGTCCGCTGGAGCAATCCCTCGAAACACAAGTTTCGCGTCGCGACGCGCGACGTCGACTTCGGCGGCGAGCGGATCGCGGCGGGCGACTGGGTGATGTGCTGGCTGGTCTCGGCCAATCGCGACGAGCGCGTATTCGCCGATCCGTGCCGCTTCGACATCGGGCGCAAGCCCAATCCGCACCTCGGCTTCGGCGTTGGCGAGCACAGCTGCATCGGCCGCCATCTTGCCCGGCTCGAGATCGAGCTGATGCTCGTCGCGCTCCTCGACCGGCTGCCGGGGCTCGCCTTCGCCGGCGACGAGCGGTGGCTGGCGTGCAACAACCATACCGCACTGCTCAGCCTGCCCGTGCGCTTCGCCGCGACCGGCGGCCGGGCGCAGCAGGTCACGGCGTGAGACGACGTTACGCGGCTTCCCTGACCGGATCGCGTTGATTCTTCGGCCGTTTGCGGAACGCCTCGGGGATCGAGCCGTCGAGGTCGGCCTTGATCAGCAGCGCAAGGCGCTCCGAGCCCGGCCGCATCTGATTGATCCCGCCGCCGTTGAACCACAGCCCGCGCTGCCCGGTCTGCGACCACATGTTCGCCCATTCGCCCTCGGCGTCGAGCCGGGCGATGTCGCCGACCCGCGCGGCGACGTCGTCGCCGAACGCCGCCGCGACCTCGGACCTGCGGTTCTGGTAGCCGGTGGCGAGGACGACCAGATTGGCCTCGACGACCGTCCCGTCGTCGAGCTTGGCGCCGGACGGCACGAACTCGACGATCCGCTCGAATTGGTCGACTTTGATCCGGCCGTCGACGATCAGCTCCGACGTTCCGGTATTGAGGTAGTAGCCGCCGCCGGTGCGCAAAAACAGGTCGAGGAAACCCTGGCCGTCGACACCGTCGCCGAGCCGCATTCCGGCGGCGGCGAGCCCGTCGAGCAGGGTGCGGTCCTGCGCCTTCGCCATCGTGTGATACGCCTGGCTCGCCTGCTCGCGCAGCGGATTGATCAGTCCGATCCCGTAGCGGATGTCGACCAGCGCCGTCGGCGTCGCCGGATCGAGATAGCCGGCATAGGCGAGGTTCGCCGTGGCGACGTTGGTGACGACGACCGGCCCGCGCTGGAACATCGTCACCTCGACGCCGTGCTCGGTCAGGTCGCGCGCGATGTCGTGGGCGCTCGTCGCGACACCGACGATGACCGCGCGCTTGATCGCATAATCGGACGCGCCGGTGTATTGCGATGAATGGAGGACCTGTCCGGCGAAGGTGTCGAGCCCGGGCAGCTGCGGGATGTACGGCTTGCCGCCGATACCCCCCGTCGCCAGGACGATGTGCGCCGGGCGGAGGGTGCGCTCGCTGCCGTCGTCGCGCCGGACGGTCATCGTCCAGCGCGCATCGCGGTCGTCGAACCGCGCACCGACGAACTCGGTTCCGGTCCAGACGTTCAGGTCCATGTAGCGGGCGTACAGGTCGAGCCACTCGCCCATCAGATCCTTGCTCAGGTATTCCGGGTAGTGCGGCGGGAATTCGACGAACGGAAAGCCGTTCATCTCGACCGGGTTGTGCAGCGCCAGCGCGTCGTACCGCTTCCCCCAGCTGTCGCCGACGCTCGGGTAGCGGTCGACAACGAGGACGCCGACGCCGAAGGTCCGCAGGTACGCCGCCGTCGTCAGGCCCGACTGGCCCGCCCCGACGATGACGACGTCGGGGTCGCGGTCGTCGTGCCGGCGGACGGCGTCGCGATGCTGCTTCCACGTCTGGCCGGGGAAGTCGGGCGTGTAGCCGCGGCCGCGCGGATGCGCCGCCGGGGCCTCGATCGACCTCAGGCCTTCGAGACGGGTGAAGATCGCGCGCGCCTTGATCCCGCCCGGCGCGGGAACGGCGTTGAGCACCAGTACCGCCGCCCCGTGGCGGGTGTCGAAATCGAGGAACGCTTCGACCAGCGCCGTGTCGCCCGTTCCGACGAGGCGCGGGGCCGGCCACTTCGCCGACAGGCGGAAGCCCCGCGGCGCGATCTCGCCGGCGACCCCGAGCAGCGTCGACACCACCGCCTGCGTCCCGTGGAACTGGCGGTAGTCCCACGTCAGAGCACCGTTGTCGCGGAGATAGGCGGGATCGGTCAGCAGCGCGGTCAGGCCGGCGGCATCGGCGGCGGCGATGGCTCGCTCAAAGGCTGCGGCCCAGTCGCGCGCCGCGCTCTCGACTTCCGTTGCGTCCACGTCGACACCTTTCCGCCGCGTTCACGACCACGCCAGGCGGCGGATCCAAGCGGGCAGCAGTAGTGGCGCACTGCCGTCGCCTCAAAACTTATCGGATCGCATGTCCGTTATCCGATCATCATGTTCAGATTCCTCAATGGCCCGCGTTCGCAACGCGAACAGTCGGCTCATCCGCGTTGCGTCACGCCAGTGGCGAGGCGTAGCGGGAGCGGGCAGCGCGGAGCAGCCGATCGATGGAGCAAGTCGTTTACCCCAGCCTTGCCGGCCAGGTCGGCTGGATTTCCGGTGGAGCGAGCGGGATCGGCCGCGCGACCGCGCTCGCGCTTGCCGCCAGCGGCATGCGGCTGGCGCTCGCCGACGTCGACGAGGCGGCTGCCGCAGCCTTCGCCACCGATCTCAACGCCAGCGGCGGCGAGGCCATCGCCCACCGCGTCGACGTCCTCGACGACGCGTCGGTCCGGGCGAGTATCGAGGCGACCGCGGCACACTATGGCCGGCTCGACCTCATCGTCAATTCGGCCGGCCGGACGAGCACCGACCGCGACGACGACTTCGAACGCAACGTCGACATGTTCCTGCTGTCGACGTGGCGGGCGATGCGCGCCGCCCTGCCGCTCCTCCAGCGCGCCGGCGGCGGGTCGATCATCAACATCGGCTCGATCGCCGGGGTGACGGGCTCGATCGGTCCAACCGGCTACGGCCCGGCAAAGCACGGCGTGATCGGCGCGACCAAGGATGCCGCGCTGCGCTACGCCAGGAACGGCATCCGCGTGAACGCCGTTTGCCCCGGCTATATCACGACGCCGATGACCGCCCGGTTCCAGCCGACGCCGGCGGAGAGCGACGCGCTGATCAACGACAAGCTCCGCGTGCCGATGGGCCGCTGGGGCGAGCCCGAGGAGGTCGCCGCCGTTGTCGCCTTCCTCGCGTCGGACCAGGCGTCGTTCATCACTGGGCAGGCGATCGTCGTCGACGGCGGCCTGACCGCGCGATGAGTCAGGCGGCCGGGATCTGCCGCCGGTCGTTCCATTCGGCGAGCGCCTGCTCCACGCGGGCGACGCAGCCGCGCAACTTGGCGAGATAGCGCTCGGCCGCCTGCTCGGTCGTCATCACGCTGCGGAAGAAGACGACGTTGATCGCGCCGGCGACCATCCGGTCGGGCGCGACGACGGGCAGCGCGATCGCGCTGATCTTGCTCTCGGTCAGCCCGGCGGCGCTGGCATAGCCGCGCTCGCGGACCGATTCGGCGATGCGGCGGACGGCGTCGCGGTCGCGCACTTCGTCGGCGTTCGCCCCGCCGAGCCGGTCGATGATCGCGAGCGACGACTCGAGCTCGTCGGCCGACATTGCCGACAGGATCGCCCGGCCGAGCGCCGAGCGGGTCAGCGACCGTTCCTTGCCGACCATCGCGCGGTGGATCGACATCGGACTGATCTTGTGGGTCGACAGGCGGATGAAGACCTTGCCGCCCTGCAGGCTGGCGAAGTCGCACGGCCACAGCAGCTTGCGCGTCAAGTCGAACAGGTTGGGCCACGCGAACTGCGCGACGATGTCGTCGTCACGCAGCCCCTCGGCGAGATAGGCGAACTTGGTGGTCAGCGCGATCGAGCTGTCCTCGTTCCGCCGCGTGACATAGCCGAGCTGCTCGAGCGTGTGGACGATCCGATAGGTCGACGAGCGCTCGACCCCCGCCGCGGCGCTCAACTGGCCGATTCGCGCCCAGCCGAGCTCGCTCAGCGCCTCGACCACCTGCAATCCACGGACCAGCGACCGGACGTCCTTGTACGAGGCCTTATCCATTTCGCTCATGACGATCATCTTCTGTTCGTTCAGCGAACAGACCTGCATTCGGCATTGCCAAACATCAAGTGCAATCCGATTGCTCGGCCGGGGGTCGCGGCGTCCTGTTTCCGGCGCGACGACGGCTCGAGAGTTGCCATGATCGTTGGTTCCATCTGCTTGTCGCACAGTCCGCTGAAGGACCGGAACCGCGCCGATCCGGCGGTCGAGGCGCGCTTCGATGCCGCCGTCGCCCAGGCCGCGGCGTTCGTCGAGGACCAGCGGCCCGACCTCGCGGTCATCTTCTATCCCGACCACGTCAACGGCTTCTTCTACGGGCTGCTGCCGCCGTTCTGCATCGGCATCGAGGCGTCGTCGATCGGCGACTACGGCACCGCCGCCGGCGCGCTCGACATCCCCGAGGCCCGCGCCGTCGACCTCGCGACGGCGGTACTCGGGGCCGGCGTCGACGCCGCCATCTCGTACCGGATGACGGTTGACCACGGCGCGGTGCAGCCGCTCGAATGGCTGACCGAGCGCTACTCCATCGCCCACGTCATCCCGGTCTTCGTCAACTGCGCCGCGCCGCCGCTGCCGACCCTCGCCCGTGCGCGCGCGCTCGGCGCGGCGGTCGGGGCGTGGGCGGAAGCGGCCCCCGAACGCGTCTTGGTGATCGGCTCGGGCGGGCTGTCGCACGATCCGCCGGTGCCGGCACTGGCGACATCGCCGGCCGAGGTGCGGCAGCGGCTGATCGAGGGCAACTCGCTCAACCACGCCCAGCGTCATCAGCGGCAGCGCCGCGCGCACGGCGAGGGCGGCGCGATGGCGCGCCGCGAATCGACCTTGCTGCCGGCCAACCCCGAATGGGACCGGATGGTGCTCGACGCGTTCACCGCCGGCGATCTCGCCGTTCTCGACCGTGCCGGCGACGCGGCGATCACCGCGACCGGCGGACGTGGCGGCCACGAAGTTCGGACGTGGCTGGCGGCGCTCGCCGCGCTCGGCCGCGACTATGCCGCGACCGAGCTGTTCTACGAGGCGGTCGACGAATGGATCACGGGCATGGGCGTCCTCCAGGCGCTCCCGGCCTCCCTGGCGACCGTCTGACATGCCGGAACCGACCATGACCGCAGCTTATCCGTCGATCTGGTCCGACCTGACGCGGGTCGCCTTCACCCAGGGCTATCTCGACGCCGGCGGCATCCGCACGCGCTTCCTCGCGTCGGGATCGTCCGACCGGCCGCTGCTCCTGCTCCTCCACGGCACCGGCGGCCACGCCGAGGCGTACACCCGCAACCTCGCAGCGCACGGCGGGCACTTCCACACGGTCGCGATCGACATGATCGGTCACGGCTGGAGCGACAAGCCCGACGGCGGCTACGAGATCGCCGACTACGGGGCGCACGTCCTCGCGGTCATGAGGGCGCTCGGCCGCGACCGCGCGCACATCTCGGGCGAATCGCTCGGCGGCTGGGTCGCGGCGTGGCTCGCGCTCCACCACCCCGACAAGGTCGACCGGCTCGTCCTCAACACCGCCGGCGGCTGGACCGCGCACCCCGAGGTGATGGAGCGGATCAAGCGCCTGTCGATGGAGGCGGTGCGCGATCCCAACCCGGCGCGCATCCGCACCCGGCTCGAGTTCCTGATGCACGACGTGACCAAGGTCAGCGACGACCTCGTCGAAACCCGGCGCGCGATCTACGCCCAGCCCGGGTTCGTCGACGTGATGGCCAAGGTGCTGTGCCTGCAGGATATGCCGACCCGCCGCCGCAACATGTTCGCCGACGACGAGACGGCGCGGATCGCCGCGCCGACGCTCGTCCTGTGGACCTCGCATGACCCGACCGCGACGCCCGAGGAGGGCAAGCGGATCGCCGACCTGATCCCCGGGGCGCGCTACGAGGTGATGAACGGCTGCGGCCACTGGCCCCAGTTCGAGGACGCCGAGCGGTTCAACGCCCTTCACCTCGACTTCCTGCTGGACGGCCGATGACGCCGGCGGCCGCGCCCGATCGCTACGACGTCGCCATCGTCGGGGCCGGCCCGGTCGGCTTGACCATCGCGAACTATCTCGGCTGCATGGGCGTCCGGGTGCTCGTCGTCGAGGCGCGCGACACGCTGATCGACTATCCCCGCGGCGTCGGCATGGACGACGAATGCCTGCGCAGCTTCCAGGCGATCGGCCTCGCCGACGCGGTCGCGGCGCACACCATTCCCGGCCAGAAAATGCGCTTCCTGACCATGACGGGCAAGACCTTCGCGCTGATCGACCCGCAGACCAAGGAGTTCGGCTGGCCGCGGCGGAGCTCGTTCATCCAGCCGATGATCGACCGTATCCTGCTCGACGGGCTGGCGCGGTTCGACACGGTCGAGATCGAGTTCGGCACCGAGCTCACGTCGTTCACCGACGACGGCGACGGCGTCCGGCTCGACGTCAGATCTGCCGGCGGCACGCGGACGGTGGCGGCGGGATGGCTGGTCGGCTGCGACGGCGGGCGCAGCATCGTCCGCAAGGCACTCGGCATCGACTTCGACGGCATCACCGACGCGACGCGCTGGGTCGTCATCGACCTGAAGAACGACCCCGTCGGCCTGCCTGATTCGTACCTCTACTGCGTGCCGTCGCGGCCGTACGTGTCGATCGCGCTGCCCCACGGGATGCGGCGGCTCGAATTCATGGTCTTCGGCGAAGAGGCCGAGGACGAGCTGTGCTCGCCGGCGGGCATCCAGCAGTTACTGGCACGCGCGCTGCCGCATCCCGAACGCGCCGACGTGCTGCGCAGCCGCGTCTATACCCACAACGCGCGGTTGGCGCGGTCGTTCGGGCGCGGCCGCGCGCTGATCGCCGGCGACGCCGCCCACCTGATGCCGGTGTGGCAGGGGCAGGGCTACAACAGCGGCATCCGCGACGCGACCAATCTCGCCTGGAAGCTCGCGCTGGCGGTAAAGGGCCAAGCGTCGGCCGACCTCGTCGCGACCTACGAGGTCGAGCGGCGCGAACACGCCAAGGCGATGATCGACCTGTCGGTCATCGCCGGCCGGGTGTTCGCGCCGACCAACAAGCTCGTCGCGTGGCTGCGCGACCGGATCGCCCTGGCGCTGACCGCGATTCCACCGGTCAAGCGCTACTTCGTCCAGATGCGCTTCAAGCCGATGCCGCGCTTCACCCGCGGGTTCGTCCTGACCGGCGCCGACGGCCGGGTCAGGGGCCGCGCCACCGGCAAGCTGTTCCCCCAGCCCGAGGTGCTGACGGCCGATGGCTCGGCGCGCCGGCTCGACGACGCGATCGGGTTGAGGTTCGCCGTCGTGGCGTGGGGCTGCGACCCGCAGGTCCACCTGTCGGACGAGATGCGCGACTGGTGGGCCGGGCTCGGCGCGGCGTTCGTCGCAGTCGTGGCGCGGACGCAGCTGCGGAGCTTCGGCGGCGAGGTCGCGGCGGGAACGTCGCTGCTCGGCGACGCCACGGGCGCACTCCACGAATGGTTCGCGGCGCAGGACAGCGACGGCTCGGTCGTCGTCCTCCGCCCCGACCGCGTCGTCGCCGCGATCGTCGTGCCGCAGCGGCTCGACGCGGCGAGCCGGACGCTGCGCGGGCTGATCGACGCCCGTTCCGCCGCCGTGCCGCCAGTCGCAGTCGAGCCGATTTACGACTTCGGGCGCGCGGCGTGATCGACGACACCGCGGTCGCAGCTTATGCCGACGAGCTGCACCGCGCGCTCCGCGGCATCCGCACCGTCCCTCCGCTCCGCCACCGCGCCGACCTCGCGATCGACGACGCCTACCGCATCTCGCTGGCGCTCCTCGCACGGCGCGAGGCCGACGGTGAGCGCGTTGTCGGCAAGAAGATCGGCGCGACATCGAAGGCGGTCCAGGACATGCTCGGCGTCGACCGGCCCGACTTCGGCTTCCTCACCGACGCGATGCACGTCGACGGCACGGCAGTCGCCATCGCCGGCCACCTTGTCGCGCCGCGTGCCGAGGCCGAGATCGCCTTCATCCTCAACCGCGACCTCGCCGGCCCCGGCGTGACCGACGCCGACGTGCTGGCCGCGACCGAAGCCGTGTGCGTCTGCTTCGAGATCGTCGATAGCCGCATCGCGGGCTGGGACATCGGCATCGTCGACACCATCGCCGACAACGCCTCGTGCGGCGTCTTCGTCCTCGGCGAGCGGCGGGTCGACCCGCGCACCCTCGACCTGCCGAACCTCCGGTGCGAGGTCGTCAAGAACGGCCATAAGATCTCCGAGGGCTTCGGTTCCGCCGTCCAGGGGTCGCCGCTGACTGCGGTCGCATGGTTGGCGAACACGCTCGGGGCCTATGCCGTGCCGCTGAAGGCCGGCGAGATCATCCTGTCGGGCTCGCTCGTGCCGCTCGCGCCGGCGGCGGCGGGCGACGAATTCACGGCGACGATCAACGCGCTCGGCAGCGTGTCGGTGCGTTTCGTCTAGGGGAACGGCGGATGTGCGACGATCATGGCGGCGACGCTCGGGGCGCGATGAGCCGCCTACTTGCCGCCTCGCCGCGCAACTGGGGCCGTTGGGGCGACACCGACGAGGTCGGGTCGCTCAACTTCCTGACCTCGGCCGAGGTCCTGCGCGGCGTCCGCGCGGTGCGGCAGGGCAAGGTGTTCACCTGCGGCGAGGTCATCGGCAGCCCCCGGGGCGATCCGCTTTGGCCGGGCCGCGTCCACGCCAAGCGCGAGACCGTCATCGACAAGGCGAGCTACGTCCGCGGCGACCTGCCGAGCCTGCCCGGCGGGGCCGAGTTCACCGACGACAAGATCGAGATGTTCCTCCAGGGTTCGACCCAGTTCGATGCCCTCGGCCACGTTTGGTACGACGACCAGCTGTGGAACGGCTACCCGGCGAGCGCGACCAACGGCGGGATGGCGCGCGCGTCGATCCTGCCGATTGCCGAGCGCGGCGTCGTCGGACGCGGCGTTCTCCTCGACATGGCGCGATACCGCGGCAAGGCGTACCTCGACAAGGGCGACCTCCTCGGCCTCGACGACATCCGCGGGTGCGCCGCGGCACAGGGCGTCACGATCGAGCCGCACGACATTCTGTGCCTGCGCCTCGGTTTCCTTCAGCTCCTCCACGTCCAGGGGCCCGAGGCGTTCTATCGCGACTTCCTCGAACCGGGGCTGACCTATTCGCCGGAACTGGTCGACTGGTTCCACACGATGGAGATCCCCTGCCTCGCGACCGACACCATCTCGAACGAGACCGAGCTCGATCCGGCCGTCGGCGTCCAGATCCCGCTCCACTGCGCACTGATGCGCAACTTGGGCATCGCCTTCAACGAGATCTGCAACTTCGAGGCGCTGGCGACCGATTGCGCCGCCGACGGGCAGTGGGACTTCCTCTACGCCGCCGCACCGCTCAAGGTCAGCGCCGCGACCGGCGCGCCGGTCAATGTGCTGGCGATCAAATAGTGGCGGACGACAGCTTCGATCTCGTCGTCGCCGGATCGGGCGTCGCCGGGCTGGCGGCGGCGGCGATCGCCCACGCCAAGGGGCTGCGCGTCCTCGTCGTCGAGAAGACCGGGCTGATCGGCGGCACGTCCGCCTATTCGGGCGGGGTCGTCTGGGTCCCGAACAGCCGGCAGATCGTCGCGAGCGGCGGCACGGACACCCTCGACCAGGCCGAGCTGTATCTCGAGACGACGATCGGCAATGCCCACGAGCGCGAGGCGCGGCGGCAGTACCTGCGGCGCGGGGCCGAGGCGTTCGCCTTCCTCGAGGACGCGACCGGGCCGCTGTTTTATGTCCGCGCGAGCAACTCGCCCGACTATTATCCCGACCTCGCCGGGGCGTCGCAGCAGGGGCGGGCGATGACGCCGCTGACCTTCGACGGGCGGCGGCTCGGCGACCATTTTCGCGACCTCCGCGCTCCGCTGCCCGAGTTCGCGTTGTTCGGCCGGCAGATGCTCGAGCTGATGGACGTCTACCACCTGCTCAACGCGCGCCGGTCGCTGCGCTCGGCGTTCCACGCTGCCGGGCTGGTCGTGCGCGACGTGCGTGACCGGCTGCTCTACCGCCGCTTCCGCCGTGGCACGCGGCTGACCGGCGGCAACGCCCTCGTCGGACGGCTGTACCGGGCGGTCATCGACGGCGGCATCACGGTGTGGCGCGATACGCCGCTCGTCGATCTGCGGCACGATGACGGCCGCGTCACCGGTATCGTCGTCGAGCGCGACGGCGCGCGGCACTGCGTTGCAGCCGCGCGCGGCGTGGTGCTGGCGACCGGCGGCTTCGCGTGGAGCGCGGGGCTGCGCGAACCGCACGCCGACGAGGCCCCGCTCGGCTTTTCGGCGACGAGCCCCGACAGTCAGGGCGACGGCATCGCCATCGCCGTCGCCCACGGGGCGGAACTCGATCGCAACAACAGCGAGGTCGCCTTCTGGGCGCCGGTGTCGTTGATGACGCGGAAGGATGGGTCGACCGCGCGCTTCCCCCACCTGATGGCCGACCGCGCCAAACCGGGGCTGATCGCGGTCAACAAATACGGCAAGCGCTTCGTCAACGAGGCGGAAAACTACCACGACTTCGTCCGCGCGATGCTCGGGCGGCAGCGGAACGAGGATCAGCAGCCGGTCCACCTGATCGCCGACGCCGCCTTCGTGCGCAAGTACGCGTTCGGCGCGGTGCCGCCGCTGGCGGGGGAGCGGCGGCGCGCGGTGCGGTCGGGCTATCTGATCGAGGCCCCGACGATTGCCGTGCTGGCGGCGCGGATCGGGGTCGATCCCGCCGGGCTCGCCGAGACCGTCGAACGCTTCAATCGCGCCGCGGCCGCCGGCGACGATCCCGACTTCGGCAAGGGATCGACCCTTTACAACCGCTACCTCGGCGACGCAGGCCACCGGCCCAATCCGTGCGTCGGTCCGGTCGCGGTCGCGCCGTTCTACGCGCTGCGCGTCCATGCCGGCGACATCGGCACGACGCAGGGCCTCGCGGCCGACGAGAACTCGCGCGTCCTCGACGGCGGCGGCCGCCCGATCGCCGGGCTCTACGCATGCGGCAGCGACCGCAACTCGATCATGGCCGGCTCCTATCCGGGCGGCGGGATCACCATCGGCCCGGCGATCACCTTCGCCTATCTCGCCGTTGCCCACGCGGCGGGCGAGGCCGCGCGATGAACGCCGCGACGGTCGTCCGCCGCGAGATCGTCGTGGACGGGCTCGAGACGAGCTACCTCGAAGCCGGGGCGGGCGAGCCGGTCGTCCTGCTTCACGGCGGCGAGTTCGGCGGTGAGGCGGAAATCTGCTGGGAGGCGACGTTGCCGGCGCTCGCTTGCCACTACCGGGTGATCGCCCCCGACCTTCTCGGCTTCGGCGCCACGGCGAAGGTCGTCGACTTCGTCGACGGCCGCATGCGGCGGCTGCGGCACTTCGCGCGGTTCGTCGAGGCGGTCGGGGCCGTCGGCGCGCCGGCGATCGGCAACTCGATGGGCGGAATGCTGCTGCTGTTCGACGCGGCGTCCGACCGGCCGCTGCTCGCCCCGCGCAGGATCGTCACCATCGCCGGTGGCGGCGCGCTGCTGATGGACTCGCCGCACGTCGCGGCGCTGTTCGACTACGACGGATCGACCGCGGCGATGCGCGCCATCGTCACGGCGCTATTCCATGGCGACCGGTGGCTCGACGACGCCTATGTCGAGCGCCGCCGCGCGGCGAGCCTCGTGCCCGGCGCGTGGGAGGCGGTCGCCGCCGCGCGCTTCCGGCGCCCCGCCGCGCTCCAGCCGGCGCGGCAACCGTCGGGCATCGCCTATGGCCGCATCGCGACGCCGACGCTGATCGTCGCCGGGGCCGCGGACAAGCTCAAGCCCGACCGCTGGTGGGACGAGCTGGTCGGCCAGATGGCCGACTTGCAGGTGCTGGTCGTGCCCGACGCCGGCCATTGCCCGCAGCTCGAGCGACCCGGCATGGTCAACGACGCACTGCTCGCCTTTCTCGCCTGCGGCGGCGAGGACTGATGCGCGGATGTCGTTGCTCATGGCTCCGATGATCAAGCATCGGCAATTCGCGGCCGGCCCGCGACGGCGTATCGTGCCGCGACGCGGGCGCAGAGGGAAGGCCATGGCGCAGACGATGACGTGCAAGCTGCTCGCCCGCGCCGCGGGGCTGCCGAGCGTGGCCCCCGGCGACGCTGTGCTCGCCCGGATCAGCCTGATGACTAACCTTGACGGGACGACCTTCATCGACGCCTTCGTCGCGCAGGGCCTCAAGGTGTGGGACCCGACGCGGATGATCTTCTGCTTCGACCACATGTTCCAGCCCGAATGGTTCCCGCAGCAGGCGGGCAAGGAGCACCCGAAGATCCGCGCCTTCGCTCGCGACCAGGGCATCCCGGCCGAAAACGTCTACGACCTCGGCCGCAACGGAATCTCGCACCACATCCCGGTCGAGCAGGGCTGGGCGCTCCCCGGCACGGTGTGCATCGGGGCCGACACGCAGAGCTCGACGATGGGCGCGGCGAACTGCTTCGCGCTGCCGGCGCTGTTCGGCGTCGACCCGATCGTCCTGACCGGCGACATCTGGATGATCGTCCCGCAAGCGATCCGCGTCGACCTGACCGGGGCGCTGCCGCGCGGCGTCAACGGCAAGGACGTCGTCTACCGCCTGATCCGGGACCTCGGCGACCGGGTCGGCGGCAAGGTACTCGAGTTCGCCGGCCCCGGCGTCGCGACGCTGCCGATCGACGTCCGTCTCGCCATCGCCAACGGCGCGGTGCAGATCGGCGCACTGACCATCGTCTTCCCGTGCGACGACGTCCTCCTCGACTATCTTGACGGCCGCGCGCGCGAGCCGTTCGCGCCGGTCGCCGCCGATCCCGATGCACCCTATGCCGAGGTGGTGCAGTACGACCTCGCCACGTTCGACTATCTGGTCGCGGGTCCACACGAGATCGAGCTGGTCCGGCCGCTCGCCGCGCTCGTCGGGCAGCCGATCGACGCCGCCAACATCGGTTCGTGCTCGAGCGGTCGCCTGTCCGACCTTGCGCTCGCCGCGGAGGTGCTGCGCGGCCGCCGGGTTGCGCCGGGCGTGCGGCTGGTGGTGACGCCGATCTCGGCCGACACCGCGCGCGACGCGACGGCGGCGGGGCTCACCCAAATCTTCCTCGACGCCGGCGCGATGGTGACCCAGCCCGGGTGCGGCGGCTGCTACAGCGGCAACCTCTCGCCGCTCAAGCTCGGCGACGGCGAGCGGTGCATCTCGACTTCGGTCGAGACGCTGCGCGGGCGCATGGGCAGCCAGACGTCGGAGGTGATCCTCGGCAACGCCGCGGTCGTCGCGGCGTCGGCGATCGAGGGGCGCATCGCTGACCCGACCGCCTACCTCGCGCGCGAGCTGGAGCCGGTGGCATGATCCTGGCGGGACGCGTGTGGGCGCTCGGCGCCAACGTCGGCGCAACCGACCTGCTGCCGGCCCGCTACGACAAGCAGGGCATGAGCCGGCAGTGGGACGAGTGCGCCAAGCACATCCTCGAGGACGCCCGGCCCGGCGTCGCCGAGCGCATCCGGCCCGGCGACATCGTCGTTGCCGGCGATAATTTCGGCACGGGCCACGCGCACTACTACTCCGCCGCGGTGATGGGCTGCCGGACGGCGGGCATCGCCGCTTTCCTCGTCGACGGCATCGGCGGCCTGTTCCAGCGCGCGTGCATCGATTTTGGGATGCCGGCGTGGCCGCTGCCGGGCATCGCCGCGCTGGTCGCCGACGGCGATGAGCTGCGGATCGACCTCGCCACGGGCGACGCGCGCAACCTGACGACGGGTGCCACGGCCCGGTTCGCCCCCGTCGCGCCGCTGATCCTCGACATCCTCGACGCCGGCGGCAGCGGGCCGTGGGCGCTGCGCCGCGTCGGCGCGGCGGCGGCCTGACGCCGGCCGCATGGCGACGAGCCACCAGACCTTCTGTCGCAACTGCACCCACAGCTGCGGCCTCGTCGTCACCGTCGACGAGGGCCGCGTGACCGAGGTCAAGCCCGACCGCGCCCACCCGATCACCGAGGGCTATTTCTGTATCAAGGCTCTGGCCAACGCCGAGCTTCACGGCGGGGCCGACGGCCGGCTGGTCCACAGCGTCAAGCGCGCGGCCGACGGCACGTTCGCGGCCGTCGACGCCTTCGCCGCAATCGACGAGGCGGGCGACCGCCTGCGCGCGATCGTCGCCGAGCACGGGCCGCGCGCGGTCGGAATCTACATGGGCACCGGCGGCTATTTCAATTCGCTGGTCCAGCCGCTGGCGAAATCGTGGCTGCACGAGGTCGGCAGCCCGAACTTCATGACCTCGTCGACGGTGGACCAGTCGGCGGGCTGGGTCGCGATGATGCGGATGGGCTTCGTCGCGTCGGGCAAGCCCAACCCGGCCGAGGTCGACGCGCTGATGATCGTCGGGGCGAACCCGCTGGTGTCGCACTGGCTGCCGGCGTTCAACCCGTCGAAGCGGCTGCGCGAATGGGGCAAGCGCGGGCAGAAGACGATCGTCGTCGACCCGCGCCGGTCGGAGACGGCGCGGATGGCCGACCTCCATCTTCAGCTCCGCCCAGGCGAGGACGTGACGCTGTTCGCCGGGATGATCCGCTTGCTCCTCGAGCGCGGCTGGCACGACCGCGCCTTCTGCACGCGCTACGTCGGCGGCGTCGACACGCTCGCCCGCGCGGTCGCGCCCTATACGCCTGATTATGTCGCGGCGCGCGCCGGTGTCGCTGCCGAGCTGGTCGAGGAGGCGGTGCGGGTGTTCGCGACGAGCGGCAAGTCGCTCGTCATCACCGGCACCGGCATCTGCATGGCCCCGCGGTCGAACCTCGCGATGCATTTGGCCACCGCGCTCAACGTGCTGTGCGGGGGGCTGCGCCGGCCGGGCGACGTAGTCGACAACCCCGGCGTGATGATGCCGCGCACCTTCACCGACGCGGTCGTCCCGCCGCAGCGCCCGTGGGCAACGGGCATCCAATGCCACGGCGTTCCGACGGGGCGCATCTACGGCGAGATCCCGACCGGGGCGCTGCCCGACGAGATCCTGACGCCGGGGCCGGACAAGATCCGCGCGTTGATCGTGCTCGGCGGCAACCCGGTCAAGGCGCTCGGCCAGCCCGAGAAGACGCTGCGCGCGTTCCGCAGTCTCGACCTTCTGGTCAGCGTCGACGTCCGGCTGAACGACACCGCGCGGCTCGCCGACTACGTCGTCGCCGCCGCGCTGCCGATGGAGCGCCACGACGTGCCGTATATCTTCGACGGGCTGAGCTGGGCGAGCACGCCGTTCGCCCAGTACGCCGCGCCGCTGGTGCCGCCGCCGCCGGGCGTGGTCGACGAGACCTTGTTCTTCTGGGCGCTCGCGCGGCGGATGGGGCTCAGCCTCGAATACCGCAAGATCGGCCTGTCGATGTCGTACGCCGACGCGCCGCCGGGGCACGCGCTCGACATGACGCGCCCGCCCGACCCCGAGCAGTTCGCGCGGCTGTGGCTCGAGGGCAGCGCAGTCGACTTCGACGCACTCAAGGCGTCGCCGGGCGGTATCGTGCCGACGTTGCCCGAGCAGCGGGTCGCGGCCGCACCCGACGACGGCGCGCGCCTCGACCTGTGCCCGGCCGACGTCACCGACGAGCTCGCCGCGGCGCTCGCCGACCGGCCCGATCCGGCGCGGCCGTACCGGCTGACGACGCGACGGCTGCTCGAGACGATGAACAGCGCCTACCGCGACGCCGCGCCGGCCGCGCGCCGCTGGCCGGCCAATCCGGCGTTCATGCACCCCGACGACATGGCCGCCGAGGCGCTGGCGGCGGGCGACCGGATCGAGGTCGCGTCGCGCCACGGGTCGCTGACCGCCGAGGTCCGCGACGATCCCGGCGTCCGCCGTGGCATGATCGCGATGGCGCACTGCTGGGGCGAGACCGACGCGGCGCACGACCCCGGCCAGCGGCGCGGTGCGTTCACCGGCCGCCTGATCTCGCTCGACGACGACGTCGAGCCGATCAACCGGATGCCCGTCCAGACCGGCTTCGCGGTCAGCATCGCCCGCGCCGCCGACCGGGTGCCGGCATGACGCGGGCAACGACGCAGCTGCGCGCGCTGCTTGCCGGCGAGATGGTCGTCGCCCCGGGCGTGTTCGACGCGCTGTCGGCGCGGCTGGCGCAGCTGGCCGGCTTCACCGCGGTGCACATGACGGGGCTCGGCGTCGAGGCGGCGCAGCTCGGCGCGCCCGACCTCGGGCTGATGACGATGACCGAGATCGCGCAGCACGCGGCGCGGATTGCCGCGGCGGTCGACGTGCCGGTGATCGCCGACATCGACACCGGCTTTGGCGGCGTCCTCAACGTCCAGCGGACGATCCGCGAGATTGAGCGGGCCGGCGTTGCCGGGGTCCATATCGAGGACCAGTCGCTGCCCAAGCACTGTCCGCTACTCGCCGGGCGCTCGGTCGTTTCGCGCAGCGAGGCGGTCGACCGGGTCAAGGCGGCGCTCGACGCGCGGACCGATCCCGACTTCGTCATCGCCGCGCGGAGCGACGCCGACACGATCTCGTTCGGCGAGTTGGTCGAGCGCTGCAACCTGTTCCTCGCCGCCGGGGCCGACCTCGCGATGCCGGTGCTGATGACGGTCGACGGTGGGTCGCTGTTCGCGCTGCCGCCCGATGAGCAGATGACGTGGCACCGCCGGCTCGTCGCGGCGATCGACGGCCCGGTGATGGGCATGGGGGCCGGCGCGCCGCGCGGCTACACCCACCACGACCTCGCCGCCGCCGGCTACCGGCTGATGATGTACTCGGCCGATGCGCTCGGCGCGGCGGCGAACGCGATGGCGGCGCTGTTCGCCGAGATCAGGGCAACGGGGACGACGACCGGCTACACCGACGCCAACCCCGGGCCCTACGCCGATCCGCTGACGCTGATGCGCGCGGCGCGGCTCGACGACTATGTCGCCGCCGAGCGCCGCTACGCCGCCAGCCTGGCGAAATGATCCTGTGACGAAGGCAACTACGGAGACGGACGATGCAGCGTGGTCCCATCCCGCCGGTCCCGGTGGACGAGCTTCCGCGACGCTATTTGGATCACGTCGTCCTGATGGATCGGCTCGTCGGGGATCCCTATACCATCCAGGTCTTCGCCCACAGCCAGCCGATGACCGACTTCTACTATGAGCAGTTCTACGCCAAATGCTTCTACAATGGCGACCCCGGCATGGTCTGCGACAATCGCACAAAGCAGCTCGCGCGGATGCGCATCGGCAAGCGCCACGGCTGCGCCGTGTGCAACCGGTCGAACGAGGAGGAGGCGGAACAGATCGGGTTCACCGCCACGCAGGTCGACGCGATGTTCGACGACAGGCCCGATCCGGCACTGTTCAGCGAGGCCGAGCTCGCGGTAATCGACTTTACCGACCAGCTTGTCCACACCAACCCCGACGGGACCGTCGATCAGGCGTTGTACAATCGTCTCCGTCGCCACTATACCGACGAGCAGATTGTCGAGCTGGCCTTCGTCGCCGCGATCTTTGTCGGCGTGTCAAAGATGAACATAGCACTCGGCATGGTGCCGCGCGATCCGGTCTGCGAATTCGCGGCCAAGGCGACCCGGCCGAGCCTCGTCGTGGCCTGACGATGCCGGTGTCGCTGCCGCAGAAGGATGGCCAGACGGCGCTGTGCGCGGGAGGGCCCTCGGTCGAATAACGTCGGAAAGATGCGTTTTTCGAACGGAGGTGCCTTTGCGCTTCGATGGCAGGTCGACCCATGGTCCCCGGGCGTGAGGTAGAACGGAGCGTTCATGGCTGACAAGGTCAAGGCGGCGATCATCGGCTCGGGCAACATCGGCACCGACCTGATGATGAAGATGGTGAAGTACCCGCAGAACATGGAGCTCGTCGCCGTCGTCGGCATCGACGCGGCGTCCGAAGGGCTGGCGCTCGCCCGCGAGCGCGGCGTGGCGACGACCCACGAGGGGATCGAGGGCCTCCGCGCGATGGCGGTCTATCCCGAGATCGGCATCGTCTTCGACGCGACCTCGGCCTACGCCCACCACGCCCACGACGCCGCGCTCCGCGCCGACGGCAAGCAGGTCGTCGACCTGACCCCGGCGGCGATCGGGCCGTTCACCATCCCGCCGGTCAACATCGACGCGCACCTCGACCAGCCGAACGTCAACATGGTGACGTGCGGCGGCCAAGCGACGATCCCGATGGTCGCGGCGGTCAGCCAGGTGGCGACGGTCCACTATGCCGAAATCGTCGCATCGGTATCGTCGCGCTCGGCCGGGCCGGGGACGCGCGCCAACATCGACGAGTTCACCCGGACGACCGCGCGCGCGATCGAGGACGTCGGCGGCGCGGCGAAGGGCAAGGCGATCATCATCCTCAACCCGGCCGAACCGCCGATGATCATGCGCGACACCGTCTTCACGCTGTCGGAAGGGGCCGACGAGGACGCGATCCGCGCGTCGGTCGAGGTGATGGTGGCGAAGGTCCAAGCCTACGTTCCCGGCTACCGCCTCAAACAGGAGGTCCAGTTCGAACGCTTCGGCGACAACAACCGGCTGAAGATCCCCGGCCGCGGCGAGTTCACCGGCATCAAGACCTCGGTCTTCCTCGAGGTCGAGGGCGCGGGCGACTATCTGCCGAGCTACTCGGGCAACCTCGACATCATGACCGCGGCGGCAAAGGCGACCGGCGAGCTGCTGGCCGCACGCATCGCCGCCCGGCGGAAGGTAGCGGCATGAGCTTCGACGTCGCGACCCAGAAGCTCTATATCCAGGATGTGACGCTGCGCGACGGGATGCACGCGATCCGTCACATGTACGGCCTCGACCACGTCCGCGACATCGCGCGCGCGCTCGACGCGACCGGGGTCGACGCGATCGAGGTCGCCCACGGCGACGGGCTGAACGGCGCAAGCTTCAACTACGGCTTTGGCGCGCACACCGACTGGGAATGGCTCGAGGCGGTCGCCGAGGTGCTGACGAGGGCGATCCTTACGACGCTGATCCTCCCCGGCGTCGGCACGGTCGACGAGCTGCGCCGCGCCTATGACCTCGGCGTCCGCTCGGTCCGCGTCGCGACCCACTGCACCGAGGCCGACGTCGCGAAGCAGCACATCGGCATCGCCCGCGACCTCGGCATGGACGTCGCCGGCTTCCTGATGATGAGCCACATGATCGACGCCGACGCGCTCGCCGCCCAGGCGCTCCTGATGGAAGGCTACGGCGCGCAGTGCGTCTACGTCACCGATTCGGGCGGCGCGCTCGACATGGACGGCGTCCGCGACCGCTTCCGCGCCTACGACCGCGTCCTCAAGCCCGAGACCGAGCGCGGGATGCACGCCCACCACAACCTGTCGCTCGGCGTCGCCAACTCGATCGTCGCCGCGCAGGAGGGGGCCGTGCGGATCGACGCCAGCCTCGCCGGCATGGGGGCGGGGGCGGGCAACGCGCCACTCGAGGTCTTCGTCGCCGCGGTCGACCGCAAGGGCTGGAACCACGGCTGCGACGTCAACGCGCTGATGGACGCCGCCGAGGACCTCGTCCGCCCGCTCCAAGACCGGCCGGTGCGGGTCGACCGCGAGACGCTCAGCCTGGGCTATGCCGGGGTCTATTCGTCGTTCCTGCGACACGCCGAGACGGCAGCTGTAACTTACGGTCTTGATACCCGCGCAATTCTCGTCGAGCTCGGCCGCCGCAAGATGGTCGGCGGCCAAGAGGACATGATCGTTGACGTCGCTCTCGACATGCTCAAGGCAGGACGGCTTGCTTAGATAGCGCATACCATATTTTGCTTCCCGCTTGCCTCTGGTTGCTTTCCCAGAATATGTTGTGTTCGACTCTTTGGGCGATAACGTCGAGGCGTTGCGCGCTTACCGGGTCGGCACAAAGCTCTTGATGGAGTTGGCAGCCGCGACATGGTCGTGTTTACCGATACTGTAAGGGTCACGTCAGCTACGCGAGCTATGTCGTGTTTATCGTCAGCTTCGCGGCATCACGAGGATCCGAGCGGGAGGAGTAGTATCGTGGAACCGACCACCCGCCACCCGTAATTGTCGTTTCGCAGTTATGTCGCAGCTCGGGCCGAAAAGGCAGAAAGAGTCGCAGCATTGTCGACGTATCTTCAAGTGAAGGCTACGAACAAGCGGTCGCGGAAGCCTATCGCACGCACGGTGCGGAACCGGGGCGTTCTGCGCGTGGTGGAACGGTAACAGCGATGGATCTAACCGGCTAAAATGAGGCTGCTTAGGGCAAATCAAGGCTGCGGGAGCGTGACTGAAGTTCGGGCAATAGGCGGTTGCCAATTGATCTCGATCAACAAACATCTGATTACATCTGCCTACGTTGCGTCAGGCCGTGGTAATAACGTCCGCAGAGCCACAGCCTAGACGACGGCGAGCGCACTTCACCCCCGGTGCTGCTCCCCGTCGTCTTTTTGCTCATGACCGTGAAGGGTATGGCACGTTGGAACCGGTCCTGACTGCATATACGCGCGCAGCAAAATCTTAAGCAGCGCAAATCTCGTATTACCCGGATGATGAACGTCGCTTTCTCGGCAGCAAACGAGCGCCTCTACGGGGGGCATCGTGCAAGCAATCTAAGCCTTTGCCTGCCGCTCAAGATCTTAGTAGTCGAGGAAAAGAACAGCTCTCTTGCTCAACCATGATGCGTCATGTCATCGGTTCGCAACATTAGCACGGTCGTACTCTAGGCTTCTTTGATAGCGGCACCTATGCTTTTGCACGTCGTGGCCGTGGACAGCCTCTGTCACCGTAATACCGGCCACTGCCAATCCTACGTCTACTGTCGCCGTGCGACACGCCGAACGAGCACTAACACCCGGCGGATAGTAAGCCACTGAATGGCGCGCATTGGTCCCGATGCGCCTTCCATTTGTCGTCGGCAGTCAGCACTAAATCAGATCATCGATCCGGATCGGCATCTTGCGCACCCGTCGACCGGTGGCATGGAACACGGCGTTGGCGACCGCGCCGGCGGTGCCGACCATCGATACTTCGCCCAGTCCCTTCGCCCCGATCGCGTTGAGCAACGGGTCGGGCCGGTCGACGAAACCGACGTCGATGTCGCCGATGTCCGCGTTCACCGAGACGACATAGTCGGCCAGATCATCGTTCAGCCAGCCGCCGTAGCGTGGATCGACTTCGGTCGCTTCGCGCAATGCGGCGCCGAGCGCCATGGTGACGCCGCCGCGAACCTGGCTGGCGGCGGTCCGCGGGGAGACGACGCGGCCGCAGTCGGCGATGCTGACCACCCGGGGCACGCGGATGCGTCGGGTGCGTGGCTCGACGCGCACCTCGACGAAATGCGCGATGTAGCTGAAGGTGCTGAAGCTCGGGTATTCGGGTCCGATCTTCGCCGAGCCGCCGGCGCGGAGCTGGTCGAGCGCGGTCTCGTCCTGCCCCGGTCCGACGTTGCTGACCTCGACTTGCAGAAAGGGCCGGCGGGCGGCGGCGAGCTGGCGATGAACGCCGCCCGCCGCCGCGTGCCCGGCCGGCAGTTCGGCGAGCCGTGCCCGCATCGCCGCCGCCGCCTTCTCCACCACCGGCACGAGCGACGCCGTACCCCACGATCCGGCCGTCGTGTGCTGCGGCGCGACCGACGTGTCGCCGATCGCGATCTCGAGGCGGGCGGGATCGACGCCGAGGTCGCGGACGAGCAGCTGGGTGATCACCGTGCGGATGCCCTGGCCGAACTCATGCCCGGTGACCGCAATGCGGGTGCTGCCGTCGGCGCCGATGCGCAGCGTCGCGATCGCCGCGGTCATGTTCGCCGGATAGGCTCCGCTCGCGACGCCCCAGCCGATCAGCGTCCCATCGGTGAGCGTCATCGAGCCCGGTGCCATCGTCCGCCGGTCCCAGCCGAAGCGTCGTGCGCCCTCGGTCAGGCAGTCGTTGAGGAAGCACGACGACAGCGGATGGCCGGTGATCGGGTCGACGGTCGCGTGATGGGCGAGGCGGAAGGCGACCGGATCCCTGTCCAGCCGATAGGCGAGCTCGTCGATCGCGCTCTCGAGGGCAAAATGCGACGGGTGCGGGTGCGGTGCCCGCATATAGCCCGGGTCTTGCGTATCGAGCCGGACGTTCGCCGTCGTGCCGTCGTAATCGGCCACGCCGTACGTCTGCGGTGCCGATTCGTGGTAGCTCGGCGGAAACTGGCCCTTGCGCGACTGCTGATGGTCGGCGTCGTAGCGAATCGCGGCGATCCGGCCGTCGGCTCCGGCACCCACGGTCACGTGATGGCGGCTGAGTGGCCGGAACGTCGCGTTGTGGAAAATCTGTCCACGCGGCATCACCAGCTTGACCGGCCTGCCGGTGAGCATCGCCGCGCGCGCCACGATCGCCGTCTGCCGCTGGACGGCGCCCTTTTGTCCGAAGGCACCGCCGACATAGGCGCTCTTGACTTCGACCGCCGCCGGATCGAGCCGCAGCGTGCGTGCGACCGCGGCGCGGACCGGCCCGGCCGACTGCGTGCCCTCGTAGATGATCAGCTGGCCATCGCGCCATTCGGCCGTGGTCGACAGCATCTCGATCGGGTTGTGGTGCTGCGCCGGCGAGACATAGTGCCGATCGACCGTCGTATGGCTGCCGGCGAGCACGCGCGGCGCATCGCCGGCACGGACGGGCTCGGACGGTTCGCGCACCGCGCCCGGGCTGTCGACCAGCGGGACGAACGCATCGCCGACATAGGTCGGGCGGATCGCTTCCGCGCCCTCGATCGCCGCCTCCAGCGTACCGGCGACGACCAGCGCGACCGGCTGGCCGCGGTAGGCGATCTCGGTGGTGATCGTCGGCGGCGGCGGCGGGCTGCCCTTCTCGGGGGCGGGCGCCGGGGGGAAGTCGTCGGCGGTGAGGACGCGGATTACGCCCGGCACGGCCATCGCCGCCGCGGCCGACAGCGACGCGATCCGGCCCTTGGCGATCGTCGCCGGCACGGTCATCGCGAACAGCGTGCCGGGGAGCGCGATGTCGGCGGCGTATTTCGTCGCGCCGAGAACCTTGTCGCGGGCATCGACCCGCTCGCGTTCGGGAAAGGGTGAGGTCGGCATCAGGCGGTCCTCTGCGCGGCGATGGTCAACGCATCGGCCACTGTCCGCGCGCCCAGCTCGATCTTGTAGCCGTTCTGGCGGCCCGCCTTCGCGCCGGCGAAGGCGGCATGGCCGGCGTCGAGGGTCGTCGCGGCGGTAAGCCGCTGCCCGACCAGCAGCCGCTCGGCGTCCGGGGCACGCCACGGCCGCGTCGCGACGCCGCCGACG